>NZ_JAUFPZ010000002.1:3368214-3670000 GCF_030409505.1 Zunongwangia endophytica
GCTACCGAAAATTCTCAATTAAAAAGGTTAGGTCACGAACTTTTAGACGTTATCGGACCAAGACTTGTAGGTTCACCACAAATGGAACAGGCACACGACTGGGCTATTAAAACCTATGCCAACTGGGGGATTTCTGCCGAAAATCAGCAATGGGGAACCTGGAAAGGTTGGGGACGTGGTATAACACATATCGATCTTGTGGAACCTCGTTTAAGAACTTTAGAGGGAAAACAACTGGCATGGAGCCCTTCGACATCTAAAAAGGGTGTTACTGCTAAGGCTATAATTTTACCTGAAGCTAAAGACTCGGCCGATTTTCAATCTAAATTAAGCCAAGTAAAAGGGAAATTTGTCTTGGTTTCTTTTAACGAGCCAACCGGTCGTCCCGATTATAACTGGGAAGAATGGGCCACAGATCAGTCTTTTGAAAAAATGAAAAAAGAGCGTTCTAAAGCTGAAAATGCCTGGAGAGATCGTATAAAGGCTACCGGATATTCTTCAAGAGAGTTACCTAAAATTTTAGAAAAAGCGGGAGCTGAAGGAATTATTACGTTAAACTGGTCTAGTGGTTTTGGCGTAAACAAAGTTTTTTCAGCATACACCAATGATATTCCTACAGTAGATCTTTCTTTAGAAGATTATGGATTAGTTTATCGTATGGCTGAAAATGGAGATAAACCTGAATTAAAGATTGTAGCAACATCTGAAGATCTTGGAGAAGTGCCTACTTTTAATACTATTGCAACAATCGAAGGTTCAGAAAAGCCGGAAGAATATATCGTGCTTTCTGCGCATTTTGATAGCTGGGATGGAGGAACCGGAGCCACAGATAATGGTACTGGTACTTTAGTGATGATGGAAGCAATGCGTATTCTTAAAGAAGTATATCCAAACCCAAAGCGTACAATTATCGCGGGACATTGGGGGAGTGAAGAACAGGGATTAAATGGATCTCGTGCGTTTGTAAAAGATCATCCAGAAATTGTAGAGAACATTCAAGCAGTTTTTAATCAGGATAACGGAACAGGTCGTGTAGTAAGTCTTTCCGGAAATGGATTGGTAGACGCTTATGATTATTTAGGAGATTGGTTATCTGCAGTACCCGACAGTATTTCCAGACAAATTGAAACTAATTTTCCTGGGATGCCGGGTAGAGGAGGATCAGATTATGCTTCTTTCCTTGCTGCCGGAGCACCAGCCTTTAATTTGAGTTCTTTAAGTTGGTCGTACTGGAATTACACCTGGCATACCAACCGCGATACTTATGATAAGATCGTTTGGGACGATGTACAAAGTAATGCTATCCTTGCAGCAATACTAGCTTATAAAGCTAGTGAAGATGCAGATAAAACGTCTAGAAAGCAGCGAGTACTTCCTGTAAATGATAGAACTGGTGAGCAAAGCACATGGCCAGAACCTAGAGACGGCAATCGTAGAGGAGGTTTAGATTAAGCGCTAAAAATTTCGAATATTAGAAATTAATTTTAACAAACCCTTATCCCTTCGGATAGGGGTTTTGTTTTGCAAAAAAGTTCTTAGCATTATTTTGTATCTTTGAGTAAACATTTTTTTGCTATGGATCTGCAAACAAGAAAGTTAAATTTGATATCATATCTCGCACAGATTCAGGATGAAAATCTATTATCTGAAATTGAAAATTATATTCTGAAAAATAGTTCGAAAGATGAGCAAGCTCTTCATGAGCCTTTTAGTCCTGAAGAATTATTGAGAAGAATAGGAATTTCTGAGAAAGACTTTGAAAATGGAAGATATAAATCTCAGGATAAATTGAAACAGCTAACTGAAAATTGGTGATCTTTTAATGGTGGAGATAATTTGGTCTGACTTTGCAATTAATAGTTTGAAGGAGATTTATGATTACTATAAATCAAACGTACATCTTAGAATAGCTAAGAAAATAAAATCTGAAATTCTTCAAACTACAAATCAGCTTAAAACTTCCCCAGAATTAGGTCAAATAGAATTTTATTTGGAAGAATTAAATAGAAGCCATCGTTATATAATATCTGGAAATTATAAGATAATCTACAGGATAAAAGGAAACCAGGTTTTAATCAATGACGTTTTTGATGTACGAAGGAATCCAGATAAAATGTTAGATTAAAGACTAAATCTTATTTTTTAAACTTTTAGCTGCTTTTGTATACCCACCGTTTCCGCCATCTACAAAATGAATATGATCGTGGGTACTGATGTTTCTTACGTAGCAAGACATAATACTTTCTTCGCTTACATAGATTCCGTATTTTATTTTTCCTGAATCTTCCAGATTATCCAGATAACCAATAAGCGCTTCTCTTTGCTGAGGTGTTCCTGAAATTACAGTATTTATTCTCCCGTCGATCGTTAAGGTGTCTGCTAGAGCCACCATCTTTTTTAGGTAGTTTTTTCCGTTTTCTTTTTTAAGCCAAATGTGCCTTCCGTATTTTCCAATCATCCAGTTTTCAAGCATATAAGGCAGATAAAATCGACCTAGTTTGGCTTTCATTTCATTATTAATTTTACGAAGATTAGCTTTTAGCTTTAACCTCCGAACAGAAATAGGTTTTCTTCTTTTTGGGGATCCGTAAATATCATCGATAGCTTTTAAAACCTGAGAAAAGACTTTAGATGTTTCTTGGTCATTTCGCGAAACCACGATTAAACTTACGACTTCCTGATTCTTTTTTGGAGGTTTTATTTTGTCCCATTTACATTCCATTCCATCAAGATTCAGCGCTTTGCTATTAGGTACGATTTCTTGTTTGGATAATGTGTGTTTAATTAGATCTTCAGCGTAGTGTAACGCGTCTCCCAGAACTATCGGAATGTTCATATCAGCATTCACTTTAAGTTTTGCGATTTTAAGCTGAATATTTTCTTTGTAAATGGTTTTAACCGGAAATGATCCTGTTTTAAGCTCTAATTTGAAGTTTTTTTGAGTATTTCTTTTATGCTTTTGAAGCGCTGCAAGTGTTTCCTGCAAAATCTCTTCAGGAACGATGGCAATTGCACCGTCACCACCAAAAAAGAACGGGATATTTAGTTTTGCTTTGTATGCGATATTAATCATGGCAATAACACAACCTGTAGCAATTAGATTAACCGAATTATGATTGCCTTTTGCAATAGCCTCGGTAGAATTCTTAATATCTGCTGCCACGATGTGCCAAGTTTCCGGGACTTGATGAAAATGACTAATATCGCCCACGAGTTTACTAACCGGAATATCTAAAGCCGGTAAATTTTCATAAAAATCAGTTTCAGTATTGGCCATTTTGAACTTCAGTTTTAAAGTTCAGTAATTTGATTGATTTCCTTTTCGCTAATTTGTAGAAGTCCGGCTTTTGGTAGTCTTGTGATCATTTCTCTCCAGTTGTCATCTTGTTCAAAAATTTCAGCAAAAACCGGCAATGCTTTATTTAGGCGATCACTATTTGCCAGTGCTACCGCTTTCCAGAATTTCATTTCTAGATTTTCTGGGAACATTTCTTCCGCAGTACCATATTCTTCTAAAGCTTTATCAATATCACCTTTTTCAACAGCAAGATCTCCCTTATTCATGTGTTCGTAAGCACGAGCAGTTTTAAGTAGTCGCTCTAATTCGTCAATCGGGTTTTGGTGATCGTCGACTCTTAAGTCGATTTTCTTATCTTCCCACTCATTCTTAACCTTTTTAGGGCCAACGACGATAAGCGCAGCCGATTGTTTACCTCGAATGTCGCCTCCTTCTTTTTGCGCAGCTTTTAAGACCTGAACCATTCTTTCAGCTAAAGGTAGATTCTCATTATTTTTAAATGCTTCCGCCATCGCGGGAACAACCCTGTCGTTCAGCATCATGTTGGCTTGAACAGAAAAGTTTTCTCCTTCAATTTGCCCCGCAGCTTCTACGCACAATTTCCCCGTGTAGGCAGAAACATTTCCTTTTACATCCAAAAATGCAACTTGGCGATAATCACGCCCTTCATCTTCAGCAATTAATTCCTCTAAAGCATCTTCCGCAGACATTCCGCCCGCCATCAATTTGAGTCCGTTTGGGCCATAAGCGGGATTTACAAAAGATTGAGTCGCTACCACTCCAACACCAGATTTTGCCCAGCTCACTAAAGAGCCTACAGAAAACCAATGGCTTTGGACGGCTACAGCCATTTCTCCTGTTCTGGGATCTTTTGCGACAATCGAGAAGGTATGCGCAAAAGCTTCTTTATCGATATTGGCGTTTTGTGCTTTCGTTTTTATCATGAAAAAACTAATTAAAACGAATGGAATGATCTTTTTCATGCGATTGTATTTTTAAAACCGAGTTAAATATATACAATCTTGAGAGAAGCATATCTAAAATTATAATTGCTTAATATTCAATCTCTAGCACTTTTAGATATTCTGGTCCGCCGTCTATAGGGTAACCTTCTATTCTTTCAGCAACGATCGTATGAGTTTGACCTTCGAGTTGAGTTAGATCTACTTTGCCAGAGGTTATAGCATAGGTTTTATCGTCGGTACGTAAAACATGGCTGCCATATTGATAAGTTGTCATACCCGCTTCTTCAATCAATCCGGTAAGTTTTAAATTACTGGTTACTTTTTGATTATTACAGGTCGCGGTAATAACTAAGAGAAAAAAAGAAGAGATTAAAACACCTATTTTCATAATTCATTTAATTAAGTTGATTGAAAATTACATTTTCTACCCGAGTCTAGCTTATGTCTTATAGAAGTTTTAACGAGTAGAGTATAGGTATAATAAAAACATTTCTATTTTTGTACAGCATTAAAAAGGCCTCGTAGTTCAACGGATAGAATAGAAGTTTCCTAAACTTTAGATCCAGGTTCGATTCCTGGCGAGGCTACAAAATGCAAAAAGGGATAAGCAGTCTAACTGTTGATCCCTTTTTATTTAGGAAGCCAACAGAATTGCGACAGATTAATTCTTAGTAATCATATTTTGCAATTTTTTATTTTAGACAGAGTGCTTGCACATTCTTAAATTACTTATCTTAATTTCTAAACGCATAGCATGAAGAACATTTTTACATTTTTATTGGTAATAACAGCAAGTCTCTCTTTAAAAGCGCAGGAATTAAAAGCTTATGCTATTTATAATACGGAAGGAGATTCGGTTTCGTTTCAAAAAATGAACGATAGTTTATCGAATTATGATGTGGTGCTCTTTGGAGAATTTCATGATCATCCTGTGGTGCATTGGCTTCAGAAAAAGCTTACTGAAAAATTGTACGCTAAAAACTCTAATCTGGTCTTGGGGGCTGAGATGTTTGAAGCAGATAATCAATTGATCTTAGATGAATATCTTCAGGGTAAAATTCCGCAAAACCGCTTTGAGGAAGAAATGCGTTTATGGAATAATTATAAAACCGATTATAAGCCTTTAATTGAATTTGCCAAAACCAATAATCTGCAATTTGTGGCTACCAATATACCCAGAAGGTATGCGTCGGCAGTTTCAAAATATGGGCTGGATACTTTAAAAACCTATTCAAAAGAAGCGCAATCCTATTATGCAAAACTTCCTATAAAGGTCGATACAATTACACCAGGTTACGGCGACATGCTAAAAATGATGGGTGGTCACGGGATGCAAGGTGATGCCATGAAGTTTGTAGGAGCTCAAGCTATTAAAGATGCTACGATGGCTGAAAATATTTTGAAAAATGCACCGCAGGATGGTGTTTTTCTTCACTATAACGGCGACTATCACAGCAAAAATTTTGGAGGGATTTATTGGTATTTGAAAGAAATGAATGCCAATCTGAAAATTGCAGTTATAAGTGTAGCGCAGAGTGAAGATGAGATGTTGAGTTTTGATAAAAAGACTGCGGAAACCGGAAACTTCATTATTTATTTTCCAGAAGATTTTACGCGCACCTACTAAAAGTGAAAAAATCCTTCTTAAAAAATAGTTGAATTTTTAGCTTTTTGGATTCATTCTTGTTCTGAAAAAAAATCAAGACCTATCGCTATGAATTTTTTCAAACAACTCTCATTTTTAATTGTAATCGTGATTTCACTAAGCGCCGTTGCTCAGGAAGCAGACTCTGTAGCTATTCTTACTGAAACTCCTAATCGTAAAGTCATTCAAAAAGATTATTTAACGATTGTTTATAAACCGTATGGCTTAAAAACCAATATGGCTTATGTTTCTATAAACGGAGAAGATTATCAAAAAATTAAAAATAAGAGATCAAAAATCTCTAATCTATATGATTATAACGGGTTAATAAGACTTTTGAAAAAGTATAATGCTGAAGGCTGGGAGCTTGTATGTAAACAATTTGATTTTGAAGAGCAAGGTGATGATCATCTATTTATAATGATGACTAGAGAAAATGAAGAGGGAAAAAACTAATAAAAATTAATTGCTTAAGATTAAGTGAAATAACAAGGTGTTAACAATTTAGAAGGTGTTCAATTTATATTTTTGAACTGCTGTTTGTCTAAAGTAAAAAAATTACTCGGAGTCAATTTTAAATTGATGATCTGAGATCAAATTTCTGAATATAGAGATTTGAAATTCATTTTAAGTGAGAGAGAGTGAGAAAAAGGTCGTCTAACATGTGTTGACGGCCTTTTCTTATTTTTGACGCTAAGTATTTAAAATTAAGTGAAATAACAGCTTATTAACAAGTCCTCTAATCGCCTATTTTTAATTTTGAATAAATCAAAAAAAGAGAAATTATGAAGAGGAAAATAAAATTAAATCTAAGCTTAATTCTTGCGACTTTCTTTATGGTAAGTGCCTTCAATTTAAATGCTCAAACCGATAAGCAAAAAGAATTAATAAATGATGCGAAAGAATCTAAAGCAGCGTTTATCACAAAAAAACCAGAAATGGCTGCTTTGTTCGAGAAAGCTGCCGGTTATGTAATATTTCCTAACGTAGGGGAAGGAGCTTACATTCTAGGAGGAGCTGCCGGAAACGGAGTTCTTTTTGAAGGCGGACAGGTAGAAGGTTTTTCAGAATTAAGACAATTGGATATTGGTTTGCAAATAGGTGGACAAGCCTATAGACAGGTTATTTTATTCGAAACCGAATCTGAACTGAATAAATTTAAGGAAGGAAAATATAAGCTTTCAGGAAAAGCCTCTGCAGTGATTATCGAAGAAGGAAAAGCAAAAAGTGTAAGTTTTGACGATGGTCGTGCCATTGTAACGATGCCTAAAGCTGGTGCAATGATCGATATTGCTGTTGGTGGACAAAAATTTGAATATAGAGATTTGAATGACTAATTGCATTCAATAAATCAACAATTAAAGGTCGGTAATAACTATTATCGGCCTTTTTTTATAAAATAAAATTATGAAGATAAAAGCACTAATTTTTGATGTTAACGAGACTTTATTGAACATGCAAAAGCTAAGCGATGCGGTTAACGAAGTATTGGATAATAAATTAGCATTTCAGGTTTGGTTTGGGAAATTATTACATTATTCTTTGGTTGAAAATGATACCGACAGTCACAATGATTTTTCTGAAATAGGAAAAGCTGTATTTAAAATGACGGCAGACTTCTTCGGAAAAAAACTTACTGAAGATCAAATAAATTCAACATTAAGTTTGGTGAAAAAGTTACCTACTTATGAAGATGTTTCCATTGGACTTCAGAAATTGAAGGATCAGGATCTAAAATTGATTGCGCTTACCAATGGCAACAGAGAAACTTTGGATGCACAATTAAGTTTTGCTGAAATTGATACCTATTTTGATGCTGTATATTCAGTTGATGAGGTTGGGAAGTTTAAACCGAACAAAATAGCCTATCAAAAGGTAGTGGACAATTTGGATCTTCTAGCAGAAGAAACTTTGATGGTCGCAGCACACGGTTGGGATATCTCCGGAGCCAAAAATGCAGGCTTAAAAACGGCTTTTATCGAAAGAGAAGGTAAAAGTGAATATCCTTTGGCGCAACCTGCAGATCTTAGCGCTAAGAATATAAACGAGTTGGTAGAGAAGTTGTAGTGACATTAAAAAAACAAAGCCTGAAATTAGCTAATTTCAGGCTTTGTTTTCTAGTATTTTAAAGAATTCAGTATATCCAAAAATTCTTTTTGTACAGTATGTGTTTTGTCTTTAGCATACCAGGTATGTAGCTCTCTTTCAAAATCCTCGAAATCTCTTCCATTGGGATTTTCTTTCCAGTCCATTACCAATTCCTGAGCAGGCTCCGGGCGCGGTCCCCAAGTAAATAATTCTACACCTTCTTCAGAAAAAGCAACGAGCTTAGGGATAGATTTACTTCCGTTAGTATGATATTTTTCGATTAATTCAGGATTCTTATCTCTTAGAATAACCCTAAGATCAATTTTATCTCCAGCAGATGCAATTTCACCTATAACGGGTAAATTTTGAGCGCTATCGCCACACCATGCTTCAGTAATAACATACCAAACTTGTTTTTTCTTAAGCTCGGTAACCAGATTCTCTAATTCAGGAATTAATTTTGTCGTCTTATTTAGACGCTTCATTCGGCTTGCATTAAGCTCGGTAAATTTCACTAAACTTTCGGTTTGCTTGTCTCCCGAAGTTTGTTTGTTGTTTACCAGTTGAAGTGTCCATTCGTAAAATTCGATATAGCTAAATACCGGTTTATTTACAGTCATTTGTTTAATTTTTTTAGAAGTTGAATCCTAGTGTAAACATCACTCTGTTCCCGTCTTCACTATGATAGAGCCCTAAATTTCCAGACAAGGCGTTAAACCCATTAATAAATATAGAACCACCAAAATCGTTATGCCATTTTTCAGAATTATCATCTTCTTCCCAAACACGACCATAATCAAATCCTAAAGTGAATCCCATACGAACAGGGACAAAATTGGTTCTGAATTTTGTAATTCCTACTCTTAAATCGGTGCTTTGATATAAAGAAGTTTTACCGTTAAAACGTTCGTTTCTATAACCTCTTAAGCTACGATTACCTCCTAAAGTTGCGGCGTGATAAAATTCGTAGTTATCACCAAAAATCATGTTACTTCCTATTTTTGTTGCAAGTACAGCCAATCCACTTTCGTGAAGAGGATAATCGGTAGAAACAGAAGGCTTTAAGTAAATAAATTCGTTATCAAATTCATCAATATTCGTTTTGTATCCTGTTGCAATATCAAATTGGAAACCTCTTCTTATAAAAGAAAGCTCATTTCCTTTATTTTTATATTGAAAAGATACTTCTCCACCGGCATAGATCTGGCTCTCAAAAACATCGTCGTTGCTGTCGAAAAACGCACCGGTTGCTTCGTCGGCTTTATAGTCTACTTTATTAGATTCGATTAATGGTTTGATGGTAAAGTTGATTCCAGATCCATCTCTATAAATTAGAGAAGGAGCAAAACTCCACTGTGCAATTCCTATTCGGTTGTAATCTCTATCAACAGCATCATCGTCGTAGCCAGTATCGTTACCGGTACCAAAATAGTTAATTGCGTAATTAGGACTGGTAATTCTAGCTTCGATACCAAAATTCCAATTATGGAAAATATGCGCAAATTCTCCCGCGTAATTAAATTCGAAACCAGATGTTGCTGCATAATATGCACCTTCAAACTGATGTTGCGATTCAAAAGGATTATTAGCAAGACCAAAAGTAGTGTACGTATCTCTAACACCTACTTTAAAACCTGCATCTGGATCCCATCCTACGCTTGGTAGAATAACGTTTGTGCTGTATTTTCTTTTTTCAGGACTGTAATTATTGATATCATAATCGTCTACCAGCCATTTGTTGCTGCTTCCTTTTACGGTATTCTTTTTATTCTTGTAATCGTAAAGCTTAGCATTACGAGTATTTTCAAAATCGTAAGTGTCATTGTTCTCGCCACCTATAATTTTTAATTTTATATAATGATCTCCATCGCCTACAATCTTAAAATCATCTTTGCTGTCTAAACCGTACAACCAAATCTCTTTAGTGATTTTTTTATCGTATGTACTCTCAAAAACAATTTCATCTTCAGTTTCAATAGAAATAGTTGTTTTTCCATCTGGCTTTCTGGTAATAAGAAATTTGTCTTTTTCTTCAGTTCCTGTAACTACCTGGAAACGATATAAAAACTCATAATAACGTCGAGCAGTTCCCATAAGATCGTCTCTTCGCTCTTTAGTAGCTCTAATGATATCGTCTATAGATTCATCTTGTACTTCTTTAGGAAGGATTTTAAAAGAATCTTCAATTACCTGATCTGTAAGTTGATTTTGGATATATTTAACCTGATCTTGCCAGTCTTCCCAAGTAAGTGTTTTTATGAATGCCTGGTCTAGTGGATACCCATCAAAATTAAGCCATTTTACATTTTTCACTCCTTTTTCATAATCCTGCATTTTTCTGAAATCTACAATAGCTAAACTAAAAAGTTTGATAAGTGGCCCATCATAGCGAGGAAATGCCTGGTCGCGGTCACGACGAATAGGCTCGTAAAGTTTAGTGCCGTCTTCCTGCTCAAATTCAGAGAAACGCCATTGATCAAAGTGACGATCCCAGTCACCAATTAGCATATCTACCAAACGAGCTTTAAGAAATTGATTTTGATCTATTTGATATTCTTTAGAATCTTTCATGTCTAACAACAAATCTGTAGTAGACACAATATCGTCTGGACTTCCAAATTTGCTATTATCTTTATTTTCATCACCGGCATGAACTTCCAGCATGTATAGCTTATCACCGTAAGCTTTATTAAAAATGTTTAGATTTTTTTGCTTCGGTAAATAGTAAATTTCAGGTTCAGCATTGTAGATATTCAAAGTATCAAACATCGGATTCAATGCGAACGGGGCGTAAGGATGCGCTGTTGTATAAAAATCCTGTACCAGTTTTTCGGCTACAGTGTTTTCCATGTAATCTTCTACGTAATGATTCTTTATGGCAGATTGGATAAATCTTAAAGCACTTTTACGTAGTTCTCTTAAAGTAAATTCGTGATCGTTATCATCTTTAATTCTGATTGATCTTGATTGGTGACCACCACCTTCAGAAATCGCTACAGGATTTCCCGGTAAAGTATCCAATCTTAAAACCTTAGCATCGATTTCTTTGCTGTAGACATCACGATAGTGTTTTCCCCAAAAGAAACTGTAAAAACCACTTTTCTTAGTTTCATCTTCTGTATAAATAGAAGACTTTATCGTAGAAGGATAATCGCTTAAATCATGGTAAGAAACTTCGTCTAAAGTCGTTTGCTGGCGTTTAATAATCGTGCTAAACAATTTTTTAGTGTTACCACCTTCAACCGAGTAAAATTCTACTTCAGAGCTTCTATCGTCATAAACAGTAAGTCTGGCAAAACCATGATCACTAGAAGCGAATTGTCCTTCATCCTCATCAGCTTTAGCCTTTTTCGTTTTCTTACCTCCGGTTCCACTTATAATTTGTGGAATTCCGTCGTCAGATAAAAATTGAAGATTCTGGTCACTTCCTGACACAAAAATAACATCTGGGAACATATTAGAAAGTGTTTCTATCGTTCCTCTAAGTCTTTTACGTTGTTGGCTATAAAAATCTTCTTTGTTGAAACCTCCTGTTTTTTGAAGAACATTCAGTTTTGTATTACTTAATATTGGATGATGTATCGCAACAATTAAGGTCTTGTTTTGCTCATCCTTAAGGTCATCTTTAAATTTAGTGAAGAATTCTTCTCTAGTTTTAAGTTCACAATCATTATTGATGTATAAATGATCATCCCAATCCTCTAAAAACCACTGAGAATCGACCATTAAAAACTCAATATTATCGGTGTCTAAATCCTCGAGTTCTCTTACACATCCATCGTTAGGCCAAAATTCGGCTTTACTATTATCCTGTAAAAACGACTCCATATCGTCGATGTTCTCGTGCCCGTTTTTATTCCACTCGTTTTTACCGGGAGTATAAATTACTCTACCGTTAAAGTTTTCCAATGGTTCCATCAGGTTTTTTCGCAACAGCTCCTTTACTTTTGCTCTGTCTTTTTTCTTAGGTGGAAAACCAGTTTTAGGTGTAATATTTCCTAAAGCGACAAAAGTTGCTTTTTCATCTTGTTGGGACATTTTATTAATTGCTGAAAGGACCTGTGCGGTGTAGTCACTTTCGTCGACACCTGTATTTCCTGTTAAATAAAATGTTTGGGAAACTTTTCTTTCTGAATTTTGAGCATAAGAATGATTAATTCCTGTACCTAATATCAGCAGAAAAAGAAGTGAAAATTTGTTTAAATTGAAGTAGGGATGCTGTAGTATATATTCTTTTACCATATACAAATCTGTAGTTTTGAAGACGTGATTGCGCTCTAATTAGCGCGTGAAATTTCAAAAAAAATCGCAGACGAGACTAATTTTTAACTATCTATAACATTTCAAGTTCTGTAAGCTAAAAAGTTTTCTTAAAAAAGTGCGTTATGTAAGGTGAAGCCTAGTTAAGATTGCGTTTTTCAACAAAGAATTTTTTAAGCAATTGCCCACATTCTTCTTCCATTATTCCATGTATCACTTTAGTTTTTGGATGTAACTGAACGCCATATTTTTGATAACCTCGATGCGTATCTTTTGCTCCAAAAACCAATTTAGAAAGCTGGCTCCAATATAAAGCACCTGCACACATCTGGCAGGGTTCTAAAGTGACATACATGGTGCAATTTCTTAGATACTTACCACCTAAAAAACTAGCGGCAGCCGTAATGGATTGCATTTCGGCGTGAGCGGTAACATCGTTTAAGGTTTCAGTAAGATTGTGACCTCTGGCGATAATTCGGTTTTTTATTACGACCACTACGCCAACTGGTATTTCTCCTTTTTCAAAAGCAATTTCAGCTTCTTCGTAGGCTTTTTTCATAAAGTAATTGTCATCGTATGGTGTAAGCACGGCAGTATTTTTCAGCAAGATAAAAAAGGAAGTTATAAATATTCAAATTAGTTTCAGGATAAAGCTAAATTTGTGACGATTATGGCGTATACGATTTTAAACAACATAGAAGATCCAGCAGATCTTAAACATTTATCCAGTGATGAATTAAAATTACTATCACAGGAGTTACGGCAGTTTATTATAGAAATTGTTGCAGTAAAAGAAGGACATCTTGGTGCTAGTCTTGGTGTGGTAGAGTTAACTATTGCCCTTCATTTTGTTTTTAATACGCCAAATGATCTGCTGGTTTGGGATGTTGGTCACCAAGCCTACGGGCATAAGATTTTAACGGGAAGACGAGATAATTTTCATACGAATCGCCAGTTGAACGGTCTTAGTGGTTTCCCGAAAAGAGAAGAAAGTGTCTATGATACTTTTGGTGTTGGGCATTCTTCTACTTCAATTTCAGCCGCTTTGGGAATGGCATTAGCTTCCAAACTAAACGGAGATTTAAAAAAGCATCATATAGCAGTTATTGGTGATGCGTCGATCGCTAGCGGAATGTCTTTTGAAGGTTTAAATCATGCCGGGGTAACCGATGCTAATTTATTGGTAATTTTAAATGACAATGCAATAGGAATCGATCCTAGCGTTGGTGCTTTAAAAGAATATCTCTCAAAAGCTGAAGTTGGATATAAACCTAAAAAAGGGAATATGATCGAAGCCCTTAATTTTAATTATTTTGGCCCGGTTGATGGGCACGATCTTACAGCTCTGGTGACTATTCTGGAAGAATTGAAAAATACATCAGGGCCTAAATTTTTGCACGTTATCACTACAAAAGGTAAAGGATTAAAAAAAGCAGAAGAAGATCAGGTGAAATACCACGCTCCCGGAAAATTTAAGCCAGACACAGGAGAATTACTTTCTTATGATGTGGATGGATTACCGCTAAAATATCAAGACGTTTTTGGGTTGACGCTTGTAGAATTAGCTAAACAAAATCAAAAAATTATAGGAATCACACCGGCGATGCCAACTGGCAGCTCTTTAAAATATATGATGGATGCATTTCCTAAAAGAGCATTCGATGTAGGAATTGCCGAGCAGCATGCCGTAACTCTCGCGGCGGGAATGGCAACACAGGGGGCAATTGTTTTTTGCAATATTTATTCTACATTTTTACAACGAGCTTACGATCAGGTAATTCACGATGTCGCTTTGCAAAAGCTACCCGTGATATTTTGTTTGGATCGTGCTGGTCTTGTAGGAGAAGATGGAGCTACGCATCACGGCTTGTTTGATATCACTTTTTTAAGAGCTATTCCCAACATGATTGTAGCCGCACCGGCTAATGAGATTGAGTTAAGACAATTACTGTATACCGCTCAACTTGGATTATCAAATCCAATTGCCATACGTTATCCCAGAGGTAGAGGAGTAGAGAAAGACTGGCAAATGCCATTTGAAAGTTTGGAAATAGGAAAAGGAGTTTGTGAAAATGAAGGTGAAGATCTTGCCATCCTTTGTATTGGATCTATTATAAAAAATGCGAAAGCTGCCTTAACGGAAATAAAAAAGCCCGTAGGATTATACAATATGAGGTTTGTAAAACCTTTAGATGAAGAATTACTGCATCATATATTCGATAACTACAAAAGCATTCTTACTATTGAAGACGGAGTGGTTAAAGGTGGTTTTGGGAGTAGCATCTTAGAATTTGCTGCAATGCATAATTATTCCCATAAAATAAAATGTTTAGGCGTTCCGGATTTGTTTATAGAACACGGAAAAATTGATGAATTACAAGAAATCTCTGGAATAGACGTTAAAACTATAGTGCAAGTGATAAAATCTTTGTTTTAATTTTTAATTTAGCGAATCCGAATAATCTAAAATAGTTAATGAAAGCCCGATTAATTCTTAGTTTAATTAGTATTTCATTCTTTCTTGGTGTATTTTCTTTACCAACATATGCACAAAATCAAACGGCGCAAGACACCACACAGACGCCGCAAGATTCAGCAGATGTGGAGCAGGTAGTAATTTACTGGTCTGAAAAGAATGCTGTAGGAGTGAATCTAAATGAAGTTGCCTTTGTGAATTGGAATGCAGGGGGTAACAACTCTATAGCCGCTTTGTTTCACGGTGAGTTTGAGCGAAATTTCAAAAAGAAATTTACCAACTGGAAAAACTATCTTTCTTTTAGATATGGTCTTAACTCGCAGCAGGGGCAGGAACTAAGAAAGACCGACGATCAACTTCATTTTAAAACCACTTTTGGATATCGAGCAGATTCTGTTTCTAACTGGTATTATTCTGGGAATATAGATTTTAGAACACAGTTTTCTAATGGATATAAGTATCCTAATAAAGATGCGGCAATTTCCAGATTTATGGCGCCCGGTTATCTTTTAATTGGTGTGGGTACGCAATTTTCGCATCCCGATGAAAATTTTAATGCCTACATATCCCCGGTAACCGAGAAATCTACTTTCGTTTTAGATCAAAGGTTAGCCAATGAGGGAGCGTATGGGGTAGAAGGAGCGGAATATGATGACGACGGAAATCTTATTAAAGAAGGAAATAAAGTACGTACAGAATTCGGATTTTTAGTTACCAGCGATTACAAGACGCAGGTTTTTCCTAATGTGAATATGAATACGCAAATAAGTTTATACTCCGATTATCTAAACAAATTCGGGAATATTGATATCGACTGGCAACTGAATTTCGATATGAAAGTAAACGACTTTATTAAAGCCAATATCGGGTCACATATACTTTACGATGATGATGTAAAGTATAAGGAAGATACCAACGACGATGGCGAGTTAGAAACTTTAGGACCAAGAGTGCAATGGAAACAACTTCTTGGGATTGGTTTTACTTATGTTTTTTAAGCTGAAATTAGAAACCTGAACCTTGATATCTTTTGAAAGAAGAAACCGTAAATCCATCGGTTAAAGATGCGGTGTACGAGCAAATCTGAATTAGCTTTTGAAATACTGAAGTTTCCGATTGCAAGTGTTTTAATTTTGGTAATGATCGTAAAACCAAATCATTAAAATTAGAATCTGGATCTTCGTTTTCTGGTAAAAAAGCTTTGGTGTAGGTTTCCAATAAAGTTTCCAGCATTTTGTAGCCTGCAATTTCTTTATTGATTACTTCCTCACTCTGGTATATTTTTTCTACGCTTATTTTTATAATATCCTTTATCTGCGCTTCGTACTTGCTTTTATCGAATAACGACTGATGAAATTCACCTGCCAAAATTTGATCTTCATTTTCCAAGAAAATTTCGGCGGCTTCTCTAATTAACGTGTTTATCGCTAAAGACCTTAAGTAGCTAAGACGATCTGCCGTGTTTTGAAGTGAGTTATATTTTGGTGTAGAAATCGTGTCTTTAACCAGTTTTATAAGATACTCCAAAGCATAATCTTCGTCGATGAGACCAAGGTTAATTCCGTCTTCAAAATCGATAATGGTATAGCAAATATCATCTGCTGCTTCTACTAAAAAAGCTAGTGGATGCCGTGAAAAACTAATGTTGCCCTCTTTACCGGTTTTGGTTAAGCCAAGTTCTTCTGCCACATCGATCATGGTTTCTTTTTCGCTCTGGAAGAAGCCAAACTTTTTATCGGCAATATTAGAAGTTGGTTTATGCGGTAGTGACTCTTTAGGATATTTTATAAAAGCCCCAAGGGTCGCATAGCTAATTCTTAGTCCGCCGGGAGTGCCGGGCCGATCCTGAGTTAGAATTTTAAATCCGTTTGCGTTTCCTTCAAACTTAATAAGATCCTGATATTCTTTATCGCTAAGCTGTGATTTAAATCTTTTACCGTTTCCGTTTAAGAAATATTCTCCTATTGCTTTTTCTCCGGAATGTCCAAAAGGTGGATTCCCGATATCGTGAGCTAAAGCGGCAGCAGCAACGATGGCACCAAAATCGTTCATCTGGTAGCCATGGATTTTGCTTAAATGCGGATGCTTTTCTAAAATTTTCTTTCCGGTAAGTCGGCCTAAAGAACGCCCAACTACAGAAACTTCTAGACTATGGGTTAATCTCGTGTGTACAAAATCGGTTTTAGAAAGTGGGATCACCTGTGTTTTATCCTGCAAACTTCTAAAAGCTGAAGAGAAAATAATACGGTCGTAATCTACCTCGAAACCTAAGCGGGTTTCGTCTTGTTCTTTACGTAAGCGCTTATTGTTATCTCCAGATCGTTTTAATGATAATAGTTGTTCCCAGTTCATGATTTTGATTTTGCGTTAGGGATAGAGCGGTTTGCTTGAGCTCTTGCAAGATTGGTAAATCTTGCGAAGCGAGTAGCGAAAGCCCGGCCGCAGGCAACGCCCAGATTATAGTTTTTCGGCTACTTTTTCTAGTTCCATATACCAATCTTCGCCAAATTTTCTAATCAATGCTTCTTTGGTGAATTTGTAGATTGGTACGCCAAGCTCTTCTCCTAAGCTACAGGCATCATCACAAATATGCCACTGGTGATAATTTACCGCAGCAAACTCTGAGTATTGCTGAACTCGAACCGGATAAAGATGGCAGGAAACTGGTTTTTTCCAATCGATCTCGCCTTGATTGTAGGCCTGCTCTATGCCACATAAAGCGGTGCCTTTATCATCGAAAGTTACATAGGCACAATCTGCACCGTCGATTAACGGAGTTTCTAGTTCTCCAAAATCGGTAGTGATGTACTTGCCTTGCTCTTCGATGGCATCTATGCCTTTTTGTCTAAGAAAGGGTTTTACTTTTGGATAGATTCTATCCATAATTTCTTTCTCATATTCTTCTACGGGAGCTCCTGCGTCTCCATCTACACAACAAGCACCTTTACATGCGCTTATATTACAAACAAATTCTTTTTTAAGAATTTCTTCTGATACTATGGTTTTACCTAACTGAAACATACGGCAAAGATAATTTTATGATTGATTTTATAAAGAAAAGCGCCTCATTATTTAGCAAATATTTGCATTTCAAAATGGCTCAATTTGTTATGAAAAATTACTTTTGCAAAAAATTTTGAATTATGTTTAAACTGTTCGATCTCAGACAAGTGTTTACTGCGGGCATGGTTTTATTCGCGGTTATCGATATTATTGGTAGTATTCCAATAGTTTTGGATTTGCGTAAAAAGGTAGGGCATATCCAAAGTGAGAAAGCTTCTATAGTGGCAGGATTGCTAATGATTGCTTTTTTGTTTTTAGGAAAAGAGATTCTTAATCTTATTGGTATCGATGTAAACTCTTTTGCTGTTGCCGGTGCTTTTATCCTGTTTTTCCTTGCTTTAGAAATGATTTTGGGGATTAGTCTTTATAAAGATGACTCGATAGAATCTGCATCGATCGTTCCGCTAGCCTTTCCACTAGTGGCGGGAGCAGGAACAATGACTTCGTTGTTATCACTAAGAGCCGAATATGAAACCATAAATATTATTGTCGCTATCATAATCAATATTATCTTTGTATATATAGTTTTAAAATCCTCGGGAAAAATCGAGAGGGTTTTAGGATCCCAGGGTATAAACGTTATCCGAAAGATATTTGGCGTTATTTTACTGGCAATCGCCGTTAAACTTTTTGCCGCAAACATTCAGAGTTTATTTAAATGACAAAGTATTTAATCTACACGATCATCTTTTTAGGAATTGTTGTAATTGGTTTTAATATTACCATTTTAGATTTTAGTAGCCATATTATGGAAGATGAGAGTGGTGGCGCTTTAATCGCAATTATTGCTAGCCTTTGTGTAATCGTTTTAATGGGGATTTTATTGGTATCCAGAGCAATCGCTAAAAAACATAGCAGCTAATTATGGAATATGATCTTTTAATTGTGGGCGGTGGCGCTGCAGCGATGTCTTGTGCTTTAGTAATTGGTTCGGCTTTGGATAAAGAATATGCCGAGGATAAAAAAGTTGGTATTATTCTTCATCAAAAATCTTCAGATCTACAAAATGCATTGTTTAATAATGTTTTGGGATTGAAACCAGGTACAGAAGGCAGAACTTTGCTACAGGAAGGCTCGCAGCAATTGGAAGAACTATATCCAAAAGTAACGCAGCTTAAAGGAGAGAAACTTCAGCATATTAGTAAAAATGATGAAGGCATTTACGAGCTTAAAACCAATAAAGAGCGATATTTGGCAAAAAAGATAGTGATCGCTATCGGCTATTCAGACAATTTTAGAATTGGCGGTTTGGATAAATATGTAATGCCTCATAAAAAAGCGAAAGCTTCTAAAAATCGAATTCAGTTAATGAATGAAGATCATCTTGTGATCCCAGATCTTTATGTAGCGGGATCTTTAGCTGGATGGCGAAGCCAATATTCGATAGCTTGCGGAAGTGGAGCTGCGGTAGCCACAGATATTCTTACCGATTGGAACGATGGTGAACATACCAAAGTTCACGATAAATTATCCTAATATTAGTGCTGCAATAGTAACTACTAAAGAGCTTGCCATAAGTATCAAAAATACTTTGTGCAGGCAACGGTAAAACAAAGCTCTTTTTAATTTGCTGGTAAACACCTTATCTTCTGGGTGCGCAACGATATGTCTTTTAATACGCTGTTTGGAAACGTAAGAAGAATCCACGAAAATTTCCTTATTCAGCATTAAAAAAGCGCTATTATCCAGTAAGCGGAAGCTTACTGCGACCACAAAAAAGAATAGCGAGATGCTTAAGCTGTATATTAATAGAACTTCTGGATCTTCCATTTAATCTTTAAAATTATTCTTTTCTTCAGATAATTCTAAAACTTTATCGATTACCGGATCGCCTTCATTTTTTAACTGCTGAAAATAAGTAGAACCAAATAGCTGCTGTGCCATCACTGCTTTTAAATACTGTATCATTAATGGCTTATATTTGGTAAGTCGAATACTTAAACCTTCATTTTTTCCGTAGGCGATTAGACGATCAATAGTTTCGTCGTTAATGGCTACTTTGTCGTCGAATTCTTTTTTAGAAAGTGAATTATAGTAGGATCTTTTTCGTTCTAATTCCTGAAAAATAAACCGACTTAAAAATCCACGATTTAATAAAATACTAATGTGTTCTCGTTCGATTTCGATGTCTTTCGGGATAAAGACATCTGGAATAATCCCGCCACCGCCATAAACAACTTTGCCGCCCGGGGTTACATATTTTAAAGAGTCATCTACTTTTATGCTATCGACACTTTTTAATTCGCCATTTTCGTAACGACGTTCGTAGTCTCTAAAGTAGTTGGCATTTCCGTTTTCATAAGGTTTTTGGATGGAGCGTCCTGTTGGTGTATAGTATCGCGCAATAGTTAATCTTACGGCGCTACCGTCGCCAAGATCCATCTCTCGTTGCACTAAGCCTTTCCCGTAAGAACGTCGCCCTATAATGGTTCCCACATCGTTATCCTGTAACGCTCCCGCAACCACTTCGCTTGCTGAGGCAGAATTTTCGTTGATAAGCACGTAAACGTGACCATTTTCAAAATCGCCTTCGCGTTGCGCAAATGTTTTTTCTATAGATCCGCTTTTGTTTTTAGTAAATAACACCAGCTTATCTTCTTTTAAAAATTCGTCGGTAATATTTATCGCTTCCGCAAGGTAACCGCCGGGATTGTCTCGAAGATCCAGCGCTATTTCTTTAGCACCGGCTATTTGTAATGCTTTGATTGCAGCACGAAATTCGTCATAAGTAGATTCAGCAAATCGATTTATTTTAATGTAGCCTACGGTTTTATTCAGCATATAAACTGCTTCAACACTTTTAATTGGCACATTATCGCGTTCCACCTCGAAAGTTAGAAGCTTATCGTAACCTGGGCGTTTTACTTTTAATTCAACTTTACTGCCGCGTTTTCCTTTTAAAAATGTGGTTAACGAATCGCTGCTTACCCCAAGATCAAAAAGTGGCTTATCATTTGCGTATAAAATACGATCGCCACCACGAATTCCTATTTTTTCGCTGGGCCCGCCTTCTAGCGGCTGGATCACCATAATGGTGTCGTTGATGTCATAAAAACTAACCCCAATTCCTACAAAATCACCTTTCATATTTTGGGAAACATCGTCGTATTCTCGCTCCGGAATATAAACCGAGTGAGGATCTAAACCTTTTAAGATCGTATTAACCGTTACATCTACAATGCTATCGGTATTTACATCGTCTACATATTCGTAATCGATATAGTCGATTAATCGGTTTAATTTTTCTTTTTTAGGATTGGAAGAGAAAAGCTGATTGGAGGACGAATAGTTTATTTTACCGCCCATGTAAACGCCAATGGCGCAAGCGATCCCTAATAAAAGCGGGGTATATATTTTTCTATTCGTTTTCAATCGTCCAATTCAGTTATTTGCATTAGCTCTATCCCGGCTTTATTCAGAAAATCAAGACCACTATTGTCTTTGTAATCTACACAATATACCAATCTTTTTATCCCTGCCTGATGAATTAATTTACTGCATTCTTTACATGGTGATAAGGTAATGTATAAGGTGGCTCCCTGGCAAGATTGCGTAGAAGCGGCAACTTTTAAAATCGCATTAGCTTCAGCATGCAAAACATACCATTTGGTGTATCCTGCTTCGTCTTCGCAAAAATTCTCGAAACCGCTTGGTGTCCCGTTGTACCCATCAGAAATTATCATTCGATCTTTTACAATCACGGCACCAACTTGTTTTCTTTTGCAATGAGATAGTTTACTCCACTCTCTTGCTATTCTTAAATAAGCTTTGTCGTATTTAAGTTGTTTGTCTTTTTGCATGCGCTGTAATGGGAGATCGTTTATCTTATTTTAGGTAAAGAACCGCTAAAATATTGTAAGCTACAGGTTAAACCAATTTTAGTGCGTTAAAATTAATTAAATCGCATTGAAATTATCTCTCAAGATAGGAAGTACGATACCAATAACAATGGCCGAGACTATAAGCACCCAATCTCTTTTGGAAACGCGAAAGAAGTTTTGAGCAATAAATGCCAGTATCAAAACACATAAAACAACGATTGCCTGTGCGCATTCTATACCTAAGGCAAATTCTAGAAGTGGGAATATTTTTGAAGAAAACCCGCTACTAAGCATTTTAAAATAGGTTGAAAATCCTAAGCCGTGTATAACACCAAAAAAAGCGGTGGTAAAGTAAAGCAATTTGGGGTTGTAAGCCTTTTCTTTATTACTAGCGGTTAGAATATTGTATATCGCGGTAATTATAATCGATGCCGGGATTAAAAATTCTACCCACGATGTATCTACAATTACAATCTCGTAAGTAGATAGAAATAACGCCAGTGTATGCCCAAGTGTAAAAATAGTAACCAGCCATAACATCTTTTTCCAGGAAGTAAATGTATACGAAGCAACCAATGCGATAAAGAACAGAATGTGATCGTAAGCATTCCAATCTAAAACATGCTCCAGGCCTAAATTAAGATATAACCAAAATTGTGACATAGGGAAAAAGGCTAATAGTGCCGAAAATACAACTTCTTAATAAAATCACAAAGTTTACAAGTAATTAAAGTATAGTGGAGAACAAGCCAGCCAAATCTATTTTATTTAAAATTAATCTAAATAAAAATTGTGTGTTTTAGGAATGTTTTTTAGATTTGACTATCGAGACAGTTGTTATCTACAAAGCAAGGAGTAATTGTCTATTATAAAAGTTTGTTCTAAAGTCTATAAATGGCGCGGTCTCTAAGGCTGCGCCATTTTATTTTAATGCTATTCCTACCGGTAATTGCCCTTGTTTTGTAAGTTTGAAAGTGAATTCTTACAAATCGCAATTATAAGGAATTAATTATATTCCAAGACTTGTTAAGAAAAACTTAATTCAGTTTAGATAAAGAGGCCTTTTTTTATATAAAAGTTGCTAAATAGAAGAAACTACGCGGATTTTGATAATTTCTGAAACTAACTTGAAAGCCTTAAAATATTTGTTAATTTTAGATGAAATATAAATCTAAATTTTACAAATGAGCAACTCTAGCGCGAATCCACTTTTTTATGTGGATAATTTACAAAAAACCAGTGACGATCAATATACTGTTGATTTGCATTTGCCTGAAAATTTCAATTATAAAAAATATGTCGTAGTTGGTAATAGTGCATTAATTTCAGATATTTTAAAAGTACAAATTACAGTTACAGGAGATAAAGCGATAGCTCCTGTTGATGTATCTGTAGTAGAAACGATAGATATAAATTTAAGCGAACAGAACTTCAAGTATTTAAAATTTAAAATTGTCTGGAAGCTACCTGTAGGATTGGGCGGCGGCGTTGGCGATCCTGAAGATGAAGAAACTGTGGGAGAAAGTGTTTTAAGAGGTCAAGGATAATGAAAAAACTACTGGCTTTTTGTGGATTTGCATTTTTTGGGCTGGTTTCTTGTTTTGCGCAGCAAGAGCTGTTGGATAAAGCGGAAGCTTCTAAAGAAGCGGATAATTATCAACTATCTTTAGATCTTCTAGCAGAAGTTGACACCACCAAATTATCGGTTCCGCAAAAAGCCAGGTTTTATTACTTACAAGCTTCTAATTATAAATTCAGAAGGGAAGATTCAGAAGCCTATCCTTTATTATTAAAGGCCAAAAAACTATACACTACAATAGATAGTTTAGAGAGAGTAGCAACCATAAATCTGGAACTCTTTGAGATAGTAAAAAATATTGGTAGTGATCAATTACATTATAAAGAATACATCAATGAGTATTTAGATTATCATCTTTCACAAAATAATTCCAAAAATTTAAGAAAAGCTTATTATCGGATTGGAGCCAACTTTGCTAAAAAGTCGACGGTAGATAGTTCGTTTAAATACTTCAGAAAAGGACTAAAATTAATAAAGATAGATAAGGATACCTTGGCTGAAGCCGATATGCTAAACAATTTTGGGGTATTATATAATGAATTTACATCTCAAAAGGATTCTGCATTATACTACTTTAGCAAAGCATTAAAGTTGTATAAAAAACAAGGTCACTCTAGCGGTATACAATCAAGCTACCAAAATACTGCTAGTGCTTATAAAAAATTAGGAGAATATGATAAAGCTATTGCAAGTTATCAAAAGGCAGATTCAATTTTAGGGAAACGATATCGTAAAAGTAACAAGCGTTTTTTATATGATTTAATGGCAAAAACCTACGAGCTTGCCAATAAACCAAACAAAGCTTTAGAATATTATAAACTAACCCAAGCCTATCAGGATAGTTTAAACCTGGAAGATCAGGAAAAAGCGATTTACGATATCCAAACCAAGTACGAGGTTCAGAAAAAAGAAAATGAGAATCTTCGTTTAAAACAATATCGAACTTGGTTGTTTTCGGGTATAATTTTGTTAGTACTGTTATTGGTCGCTAGTTATTTGGTGTACCGTAACCGTATTGCAAAAAAACAACTTCAAATTAAACAGTCGGCTTTAGAAAAAAATCAGTTAGAAAAACAATTAAAAGATCAGGAATTAGCCGGTTTAGATGCCATGCTAGAAGGGCAGGAAAAAGAACGCCAGCAAATAGCAAACGATCTTCATGATAATTTAGGTGGCTTACTGGCAACCTTAAAGTTGCATTTTCAGAATTTAAAAATTAAAACAGGTCGTTTACGAGATGAGCAAGACGAGTTGTTTAAAACTACCGATTCGCTGTTAGATGAAACCTATCAGCAAGTCAGGAATTATGCCCATCAGCGTAACGCCGGTCTTAAAACCAGCGAAGGATTAGTGCCTTCTATAAAAAATTATGCCGCTAAAGTAGCTACAGGTAGTAGTCTTGTAATTCATATCGAAGATCATGATATGGAAAGGCGTCTGGAAACTAGCCAGGAGATTACACTTTTCCGTATTATACAGGAGCTAATTACCAATGTTATTAAGCATGCAGCAGCTTCAGAAATAATTGTGCATATAACGGCTTTCGACGATCATATTAATATTATGGTAGAAGACGATGGTAAAGGTTTCGATCCTACTACCATTAAAGAAAATAACGGCATGGGCTTAGCATCTATAATTAAACGGATAGAACATATTGGCGGAAATGTAGATGTCGATAGCCAATTAGGTAGCGGTACAACAGTAATTTTAAATATCCCAATATCATGATACGAGTAGTACTAGCAGAAGATCATTTGGCAGTAGCCGATGGAATTATAGCGTATTTTAAATATCACGATCACATTTCGATTATTGGTCAGGCTACTAATGGTAAAGAATTGCTAGCATTAGTAGAAAAAAATATTCCCGATGTGGTATTAACAGATATTAGAATGCCGGTTATGGATGGGATTGAAGCTGCAAAACTTATAAAAGCAACATTCGATAGGATTGGGATTATCGCTTTTAGCATGTTCGATCAGGACGAAGCGGTCGATAAAATGCTACAAGCCGGTGCAACGGGATACTTATTAAAGAATTCGCCATTATCTGAAATGGAAAAATCGATAATGGATGTTGCTGAAGGAAAATTATATTACGATCCTAATTTAAGTTTAACTACTGAAGCTTCTAAAACCGAAAGTAAAGGCATACTTACCAAACGACAAGTTGAAATCCTGAAGTTAATTGCAAAAGGTAGAACCAATCAAGAAATAGCAGATGCTTTGTTTATAGGGAAAACAACAGTAGAAACGCATCGTAAAAACATGATTAGGAAATTAGATCTCCACGGGCCTGGAGAATTATTGCGCTACGCGTTACAATCTAAATACGAATTTTAAAATATACCCTCGTTAAGGTATGTTTTGATGCTGTATGAAAAGGTACATTTGGATTAATAGTTCATAATACTAGAAGTTCTTAATAGTGTTGATGAAGTATTTCGTTCAATTTCTCTATTTCATTTTTATGAAATTAATCTCCCGGCTTCTCAAGCCGGGAGATTTTGTTTTCTACTAATTTGAGATATAAAAACCTAGAGCTGAAATTCTTAGTTTTTGTAAGTTATTTTAAGATGAAGTAGCAGCGGTTTTCTGGTTTCGATTTCTTCATCTTTAGGTAATATTGCTAACAATTATTGAAGCTAAATTTTACATTTAGATCAATTGCAGCTAACAGGTTTGTAAGATATTTTCTCTTTTTTTGATGTTGATTCTGTTTGTAAGTTATCCCAATTTACAATCAACTTAAGGAGCTTGCTCTTTAAGGAAATAAAGATACAGGTCTTAGGACGTGTATCATCCTTTTGTTTCTTAAATCCACCTCTATCCCGAGGTGGATTTTTTTTGGAAAGCGTTTTTAGATTTTATACTGAATTTTCAAAAAACGGATTTTTAAATAAAAATGCATTAGATATCGAATAATTTTTTAATTTTGCCGTCCAATTGCCTTGGTGGCGGAATTGGTAGACGCGCTGGATTCAAAATCCAGTTCTTTCGGGAGTGTGGGTTCGATTCCCACCCAAGGTACAAGAAAGCTGAGATAAAGATCTCGGCTTTTTTTATATCTAAAAATTATAGTTCTTCGATAATATTGATTTTCAGATATTTATAAGGTTCTTTTTACTGAAGATCTACAAGCGGCCTATTGCTAGTGCTTTTTTAAGCTAGTTTTGTTAATTTGGATGCCTATTTTAAATTTCAGATATATGAAGAAATTGTTCTTTTGCCTTGGTATTTTATTGTTTTTTCTAACAACATCATGTAATTCTGATGATGGCTATGATGCTGATCCTGATCTAGAAACAAGAAGAAAATGGCTGGTTAATGAAAATGAATGGAAATTTAGTGGGCTTAATTTCATAGATGTTAATGAAAGTGATCCTGCTATCATTGCAAATTTAGAACAGCAGTTAAAAAATAGTCTGGAACAAAACGTATATATTTTCAATGAAGATGGCACGGGTAGTTTAATTGCCAGGCAGAATAGGTACGCTTTCAACTTTAAAGTCAGCGAAACAGAAATAACCCTAACCGGCGGCATTCAGGACGTTTGGAATGGTTATGATATAGATAATGGTGCCTTAACATTCTTCACGAAAGGTGAGAGTTATATTTCTGGTAAAAACTTGAGTTATGCCGTTCGGCTAACTTATAAGTGATTACTGAAACTACTTAATCATACATTATTTCAAACCGATATTGATTACATATCGTTAATATAGTGCTAATTAATAAATTTTTATCAATCTTAAGTTCGGTTTGAAATGTAAAATTCATAATTTTCCGCCCCCAATTCTATTTTATGAAAAATATATTAGCCTTATTGTTGTTATTCTTTTTTACTAGCGTTGTCGCTCAGGAGTCTAAATTTGGATTAACAGCAGGTTTTAACTATTCGTTACAATCTCATAATGGAGATTTAGTAGGAGGTCCAAATTTGCATTTTGCTCCAGATGCGACATTCGGAGGGCAGGGAGGAATTTTTTACGAAAGAACCTTTGGTAAATTTTTAATTCGTCCTCAAGTTCTATTTTACAGGTCTAGGGGAGAATATGAATTTCCAAATTCCTCACCTATTTTTACATTAGATAAATTGAATTTTGAATTATTGTTTGGATACGAAATCTTCAGGAATATCGATCTAGTAGTTGGTCCAGGATATCAGAATATAGTGAGGAATGATTTCGATGTTAGAGGAGAGGACTTGAGAGATAATATGAGTAATCTGAATATAGTTTCCGGGTTTAAGCTCCAATTGAATGAAAGATTGGAACTAAGTTTAATGTATGATTGGACTTTCGACTCCGATGAGAATCAAACTGCCGTTTTACCATATGATGGTTCAAACCAAGTTTTTTTATTAGATGATGCTAGAGTTAACATACTAACTTTAAATGTTCATTATGCAATCTTTACGAATCAAAATAAAAGTAGAGCTAATAAAAGAGCGAAAAGCGGCGGTCGCGGCTGTTATTTCTAAATCTTCAGGTTGTTTAATTGATTTTTGCAGATTTAAAATTAGAAGTTCTTTGCACAGAATTAATTTCTAAATTTGCAACGCAACTATTAATTAATAATTAAACAACACAACAATGAATACTCCTTTAACCGAAGCTAAGATTTTTAGCTGTACCCAAAGCCGGGGTCTTGCAGAAAAAATAGCAGCTTCGTACGGTAGTAAATTAGGGAACGTGATTACCTCTACGTATAGTGATGGTGAATACCAGCCGTCTTTCGAGGAATCTGTGCGTGGCGCTCGATTGTTTATTATCGGTTCTACTAATCCAGGAGCAGATAATTTAATGGAAATGCTGTTAATGCTAGATGCCGCTAAACGAGCTTCAGCCAGACACATTACTGCGGTAATGCCTTATTTTGGATGGGCAAGACAGGATCGAAAAGATAAGCCGCGAGTTCCTATTGCTGCAAAAATGATTGCGAGTATTCTAGAAACCGCTGGTGCAACGAGAATTATCACTATGGATCTTCATGCCGATCAGATTCAGGGATTTTTCGAAAAACCTGTAGATCATTTATTCGCTTCAACCGTATTTCTTCCTTACTTAAGAAGTTTAAATTTAAACGACTTAACGATTGCATCTCCAGATATGGGTGGTTCTAAAAGAGCTTACGCGTATTCGAGAGCTTTAGAAAGTGATGTGGTTATTTGTTATAAGCAAAGAGAGAAGGCGAATATAATTTCTCATATGGAATTAATTGGCGATGTAACCGGTAAAAATGTAGTGCTGGTTGATGATATGGTAGATACGGCAGGAACACTAACTCGAGCAGCAGATTTAATGATGGAGCGTGGCGCATTAAGCGTTCGTGCTATCTGTACACATCCTGTACTTTCGGGTGATGCTTACGAGCGAGTAGAAAAATCAAAACTTCAGGAACTTATCGTAACCGATTCTATTCCGCTAAGAAAAAAGTGCGATAAAATAAGAGTTGTTAGTTGTGCCGATCTATTTGCAGATGTTATGCAACGTGTACATGGTAATCGTTCGATTAGCTCTAAATTTTTAATGTAATCTTTTTCTGCTAAAAAATTTAGAATCAGACTTTAATATCTCAGCAAAATGTTGCAATTTTGCACTCCTTAAAAATAAATAAGAAATGAAGTCAATTACGATCAAAGGATCTAAAAGAGAAAGCGTAGGTAAGAAAGCTACTAAAGCGCTACGTAATGCTGGACAGGTTCCTTGTGTATTGTATGGTGGTGATGCAGAGCCATTACACTTTACAACCGAGGAAATTTCATTCCAGCACTTAGTGTACACACCAGATGTACACACTGTAGTAATCGAGTTGAAAAGTGGAGAAAAGTACAATGCAATTCTTCAGGATATTCAGTTTCACCCAGTGACTGAAAACATCCTTCACGTTGATTTCTACGAAATATTTGACGACAAGCACATCACTATGGAAATTCCAATCCATACCGTTGGTGTTGCACGTGGTGTTAAGAATGGTGGTGTATTAAGATATAACTTACGTCGTTTAAAAGTACGTGGTTTACCAGGAGACCTTCCAGATTACATCGAGGCAGATGTTACTAAATTAAAAATTGGTCAAAAACTTTATGTTACAGCTGTAGATAGCGAAGACTATAAAGTTCAGCACCCAGAAAATACAGTAATTTGCCAGGTTAGAACTTCTCGTAATATCGTTGCTATCGAGGATGACGAGGACGATGATGTTGATCCACAGGATGTACCATCTACAGAAACAGATGATGTTGCAGCGGTAAAAGAATAAACGCTTTTATTTCTGAATATTATTATAAAATATCCCGTATCATTTTTGATACGGGATATTTTTTTTCAAGAACTTTAGCATTGCCATTATTAAAAGCAAGGCGAAAATTTTATCTTTACCAAAAGAAATAAAATGCTGTCGTTCTTCGGAAGAATTTTAAAAAGTAAGAAAGCTACAGAAGAAGATATTGATCCCATGAAGAAATTTTTAATCGCGGGCCTAGGGAATATAGGTCCAAAATATGAAAATACACGCCACAATATTGGTTTTAAAATTTTGGATGAATTAGCAGCGAAACAGGAAGCTGTGTTTACCACACAAAAACTTGGGGATGTTGCGCAGTTTCGGTTTAAAGGTAGAACATTTGTTTTGCTGAAGCCAAGCACGTATATGAATCTTAGTGGAAAGGCTGTTAATTATTGGCTTCAGAAAGAAAAAATCGCCGTAGAAAATCTACTTGTAGTAACCGACGATCTAAATCTACCGTTTGGGACTTTGCGCCTTAAAACAAAAGGAAGTGATGGTGGGCATAATGGTTTAAAAGATATCCAAAATCAGCTTAATACTACAAAGTACAATAGATTCAGATTTGGGATTAGTGCTGAATTTTCCCAAGGTCAACAAATCGATTATGTACTTGGCGAATGGGGCGAAGAGGAGCGTAAAAACATGCCAGAACGATTAGAAAAATCGGCCGAATTAATAAGGTCTTTTGGTACAGCAGGAGTTTCTAATACAATGAATTCATTTAACGGAAAATAAAGAGCCTTGAAAATACATAAAGGAGCGCATGAGTTTGAAAGTGACAAACCAACGGTTGTAACCATTGGTACGTTTGATGGAGTGCATGCAGGGCATAAAAAAATTATAGCACGTTTGGTCGATAGTGCAAAGGCCAACAATTTAGAATCTGTAATTCTTACATTTTTTCCGCATCCCAGAATGGTCTTGCAAAAAGAAAGCGGAATCAAATTGATCAATACTATTTTAGAGCGTACCGAGATTTTAGAGCAAAGTGGTATGGATCATTTGGTAATCCATCCTTTTACCATGCAGTTTTCCAGGCTAAGTGCCAGAGAGTTTGTAAAAGATATTCTGGTTGAAAAATTAAAAGCCAAAAAAGTAATTATTGGTTATGATCATCGATTTGGTAGAAATCGTACAGCAAATATCGATGATCTTAAAGCTTTTGGAGAAGAGTTTGATTTTGAAGTTGAAGAAATTACAAGACAGGATATCGAAGAAGTAGCCGTAAGTTCTACAAAGATTCGAAATGCTTTAGAAGAAGGACTTGTAGAAAAAGCTAATACTTACCTGCAGTATCCATTTTCTCTGGAAGGAAAAGTTGTAAGAGGTCGTGGTCTGGGGAAAGATTTTGGTTATCCTACCGCCAATATTAAAATTGAAGAAGATTATAAGCTTATACCTAAAAATGGCGTTTATGTAGTAAGATCTATAATAGACGACAAGAATTACTTCGGAATGATGAGTATAGGAACTAATCCTACTGTAGGAGGCGTTTCAAAAACTATCGAAACTTACTTCTTTGATCTGGATAAAGATCTTTATGAGAAAAATTTAAAGATCGAATTACTTATAAGAATCAGAGACGAGAAAAAATTTGATTCGGTTGAAGAATTGAAAACAGCAATGCGTCAGGATCAGGCATTTTCTATGCAATATATAAAAGATAATTATGTGGAATAAATGGCTTTTTAAGCAGGTAGATAATTCAGGATTAGTATTTTTTAGAATTGCTTTTGGATTATTAATTGCGCTTGAGGCTTTTGGAGGTATTTTTACAGGATGGGTACGCCGCACCCTGGTAGAACCAAATTTCACCTTCAATTTTATAGGTTTTGAATTTTTGCAGCCACTGCCTGGAGACCTTATGTATTACTACTATGGTCTTATGGGAGTTTTTGGCCTTCTGGTTATGATTGGCTTTAAATATCGATTTTCGATGGCCTGCTATACAATTATGTGGGCTTCGGTTTATTTAATGCAAAAGTCATCGTATAACAATCACTATTACCTTTTAATGCTGCTATGCTTTATCATGGTGTTCTTACCGGCGCATAGAGCATTATCTTACGACGCCTGGAAAAACAAGGCCATTCGATCACTATCAATGCCAAGATGGGTTTGGCTCTTTATTGTAATCCAGTTATTTATAGTGTACACGTTTGCTTCAGTAGCTAAATTATATCCCGATTGGTTGGATGCTACAGTGCCAGAAATGTTAATGCGTGGCAAGAAAGACTTTTGGCTGGTAGGCGAATTTCTTCAGCGAGATTGGATAAAATGGGTAATTGCTTATTTCGGGTTAGTTTTCGATTTATTAATTGTTCCGATGCTACTCTGGAAGCGAACGCGTCTTCCGTTTTTTATACTAGCGGTATTCTTTCATTTATTCAATAGCTTTATTTTTCATATTGGGATATTTCCGTATTTATCTTTAGCATTTTGTGTGTTCTTTTTTCCAACAGAGCAAGTGAACAAATATTTACTTCGGAATAAAAAAGCGCATTATGACGGTGATGAAGTAATAGTTCCGCAGCAAAAAGGATTGTTGAAATTGGCCATAATCGTATGGTTTGTAGTGCAAATTTCCTTACCGCTACGCCATTGGTTTATTAAAGACAATGTTTTGTGGACAGAAGAAGGGCATCGTCTTAGCTGGCGTATGATGCTTAGAACAAAAAGCGGAAGGGCAACTTTTAAAGTGGTAGAAAAAGGCACTACAGATACGATATTCGTTAAAAAACAAGACTATCTTTCTAGAAAACAGCGCAGGGCGATTAATTCAAAGCCCGATATGATCTGGCAATTTTCTCAACGCTTGAAAGATGAATATGCGGCGCAGGGCAAAGACGTACAGGTTTTTGTAAATGCACGAGTTGCGGTAAACGGGAGATCTTACGAAAGGTTGATAGATCCTAAAGTGGATATCGCTAATGAGGAGTGGAATCATTTTGGGCATCACGATTGGATTTTGCCTTCTAATTTAGATAAATAATTAGCTTCGCTTTTATTACATTTGCGAGTTCAAAATATTATTAACGGCGATAAAATTAATTGGCCTTATGTTACAAGTTAACAACATCAAAGAGCATAAAGACGCGTATATCAAAGCGCTTAAAAAAAGAAATTTTGATGCTGAATCTATTTTTGATGAGGTATTGAGTTTAGACGAAACCCGTCGATCGACTCAAACCAAACTTGATGATACTTTGGCCGAATCTAATAAGCTTTCTAAGCAAATTGGATTGATGTTTAAAAATGGAGAACATCAAAAAGCTAATCTTTTAAAAGAGAAGACAGGCAAATTAAAGGAAGATTCTAAAAAATATTCAGAGCTTTTGGCAAACAGTATTGCAGAGTTAGAAAAGCTACTTTATACAGTGCCAAATATTCCTACAGAATCGGTTCCTGCTGGAGTAAGCGAAGATGATAACGAAGAAATCTTTAAAGAAGGTGATATTCCTGTTTTAGCGGAAGGTTCTTTACCGCATTGGGAGCTTGCAAAAAAATACGATATTATCGATTTTGAGCTTGGAAATAAGGTAACAGGTGCAGGATTTCCCATTTATAAAGGAAAAGGTGCAAGATTACAACGTGCGTTGGTTTCTTACTTTTTAGATAAAGCAGTAGATGCAGGATATTCAGAATATCAATTGCCATTAATGGTGAACGAAGCTTCTGGTTACGGTACCGGGCAACTGCCAGATAAAGAAGGGCAAATGTATCACATCACTGAAGACGATCTTTATATGATTCCTACTGCAGAGGTGCCAATTACAAATATGTATCGTGGTAATCTTTTAACAGATAAAGATTTTCCAATCGCCTGTACAGGTTATACGCCTTGTTTTAGAAGAGAAGCGGGATCTTATGGTGCGCATGTTCGTGGTTTAAATCGTTTACACCAATTTGATAAAGTAGAATTGGTAAGAATCGAAAAGCCCGAAAATTCTTATGATGCTTTAGACGGTATGGTAAATCACATCAAAGACCTGCTTAAAGATCTAAAATTGCCCTATCGAATTTTAAGACTTTGTGGTGGCGATTTAGGTTTTACTTCAGCATTAACTTATGATTTCGAAGTATTTTCTACCGCGCAGGATCGTTGGTTAGAAATTAGTTCTGTTTCAAACTTCGAGACCTTTCAGGCGAATCGTTTAAAACTGCGATACAAAAACAAAGAAGGTAAAAAAGAACTGGTGCATACGCTTAATGGAAGTGCTTTGGCCTTACCAAGAGTTTTAGCCGGGATCTTAGAGAATTACCAGACAGAAAACGGAATTAAAATTCCGGAAGTACTTGTTCCTTACACCGGTTTCGATATGATCGATTAAGAATTTATTTATTCTATAAAGAAGCGCATTTTGTTATATTTACAAGATGCGCTTTTTCATTTTAATTATATCGGTTATTCTTTTTTCTGCGGAAGTAAATGGGCAGTCACTACAGCTGGCTCAAAACTTCTTTGATAAAGGCGAATACGAGAAAGCACTTTCTTACTATAAAAAAACGCTAGAACTTGCCAATAATAATCCGCAGGCTTATTTTGGTGTAGTAAGTTCTTTACAACAGTTGGAGCGTTTTGGAGAAGCCGAAACGATGTTACGAGATCGATTGGAAGCTTCGCCACAAAACAGCGGTACTTTAATCGATATTGGTCATAATTTTGCCTTGCAAAGAGATGAATCAAAAGCCGAAGAATATTATCAAAAAGCGCTGGAAGCTTTGTCAGAAAATCCTCGCCAGGCCTTCGGGATTGGGATGAGTTTTGAAAAATATAATTTGTTGGATTTTGCTGCAAGAGCTTATCAAAAAGCAAATGAATTAATGCCCAATGCCGGCTTAGAATTGAAGCTTGCAAGAATTTACGGAGAGCAGGGAGAGCTTCAAAAGATGTTTGAAAATTATCTTGATCTGGTGATTAAAGATGAAAAATATTTTCCCTACGCTAATCGCGAATTCGGAAAGTTTATTACTGAAGATGCCACGGCAGAACCTAATATTTTACTAAGAACTACATTACTGAAGCGGTTGCAAGCCGACCCAAATCCTTTTTATAACGAGATGCTGAGTTGGTTGTACATTCAGCAAAAAGAATATAATAAAGCGCTTATTCAGGAGAAAGCGATTTATAAACGATCAGCGGTGCCAAATTTAAACCGAATTATGAATTTAGCATATACTGCAAAAAGAGCAGACGATCTTGAAGCTGCAAAAACCGTTACTAATTTTATTATTGAAGAAGCACCGCAGTCTTTAAAACTTCGAGCAAAACAGTTAAAATTGAGTTTAGAGGTAGAAACGGCAAGTGCTTCAGATTATGCTGAAATTGAAGCACACTTCCGTAGTGTTATTGAAGAATATCAGAATGCTGGTGCTACCATCCCGCTTCAAATTGATTTTGGTCGATTTTTAGCCTTCAAATTAGAAAAAGTTTCAGAAGCTGAAAATCTTTTAAAAAGTCTGCTAACCAATGCAATCAATGATTACGAGAAAGCTCGAATAAAAATGGCAATCGCAGATGTGTTGGTGCTTCAGCAAAAATTTAACGAAGCGCTAATAACCTATACGCAAGTGCAAAAAATGGTAAAAAATGACCAGCTTGCCCAGGATGCGCAATTTAAAGTGGCGAAAACAAGCTATTATAAAGGCGATTTTGAATGGGCACAAACACAGTTGGATGTTTTAAAAAAGTCGACTTCGCAGTTAATTGCTAACGATGCGATGGAATTAAGTTTGCTTATAAAAGATAATAGTTTAGAAGATTCTACTCAGGTAGCTTTAAAGAAATATGCGTATGCAGATTTACTTTCTTACCAAGGGAAAAATGAGCATGCAATAACTAAATTAAATGAACTTTTAGAAGCGCATAAAGGAGAGAAGATTGAAGATGAAGTGCTTTTTAAGCAAGCTCAGCTTTACGAGCAGGAAAGTATGTATCTTTTGGCTGAAGAAAATTATCTTTCAATATTGGCCAATTACGGTCAGGATTTATTAGCAGATAACGCAGCCTGGAATTTGGCTGAACTCTATGCTAATCACTTAAATTTACCAGAAAAAGCGCAGCAATATTACGAGCAGCTATTGTTTAATTTTGAGGATAGTATTTATTTTATAGAAGCCCGAAAAAAATATCGATCACTAAGAGGGGATACCATCGAATGAAGCAATTATTAGCCAAATCGTACAAGTTATTTTGGATTTTCATTCCTCTGGTTTTTATGTACGGGATGTTTAATAAAGACCATTTATGTGTGCTTAATATCCATGATACTTATTATGCGATACATGATGTGGATTTTGCGGGATTAATCGTAATATTTTACGCGTTATTTGGGGTTTGCTACTGGTTAATAGATTTCTTTAATAAAAAGCTTATTAATTGGATGACGGCGTATCATGTCTTTATAAGCATATTTGGACTTTTATTCTTACTGATTTTCTACGGAATTATAAATGATTTGGAATTCGATTATGCTTTAAAGGAAACTTTAATGATGCTTACATTTATCGCGGGAGCTATTACTATTACCGCTCAGCTACTATTTCCTTTAAATTTAATTCTTTCCTATTTTCGCGAAAAAAAGTAGTTATTTCCTTGAAGAGTAATTTAGTGTGTAATTAGTTTACCGATTCCTCTAATCAATTCTTGCTGCAAGGCTTTTGATTCGTATTTTTGCAAATTCAGAATAAAATTATAGCATATGGTTATTTATAATGTGACTACAAATGTTCAGGAAGATGTACATCAAGAATGGTTAAAATGGATGAAATCTGAATTTATTCCCGCCATGTTGAAAACTGGGAAATTCAAAAAAGCATTAATGACGAAAGTGCTTGCCAAAGAGCCTATGGGAGGGATTACCTATTCTGTACAATACACAGCAGAAAGTATGGCGTATCTTAAAACATTTTATATGGAAGATCACGCAAAAATGGTTGCCAAAACAGAACCTTTTAAAGGGAAATTTGTAGAGTTTTCAACCGAACTTCAGGTAGAAGACGAGCAATAATTTGCTGCTAAAACAAACAATATGAGCAAAAAGAAATTTAAAAAGAACTTTAAACCAGCAGCCAGACAGGAGGATCTAAGCGGGCAGGTACGAGCTAAAAAGCATTTGGGACAGCATTTTCTTAATGATGAAAGTATTGCTGAAAAAATTGCGGATACCTTGGCGCTTTCCGGCTATAAATATGTTTTGGAGATTGGCCCTGGGATGGGAGTCTTAACTAAATTTCTATTGAAGAAAGACACCGAAGTTCATGTTGTAGAAATTGATTCAGAAAGTGTAGAATATCTAAATGCAAATTATTTAAAACTAGGTGGCAGAATCCACGAACAGGATTTTTTAAAATATGATTTCACTCAAATTTTTGGAGAGCAGCCTTTCGCTATTACAGGGAATTTTCCGTACAATATTTCTACGCAAATTGTATTTAAGGTTTTAGCGATGCGCGATCAGATTCCTGAGTTTTCAGGTATGTTTCAAAAAGAGGTAGCCAAACGAATTTGTGAGAAAGAAGGAAGTAAAGCTTATGGTATTCTTTCAGTATTAACTCAGGCTTTTTACGAGGCTGAATATTTATTTACCGTGCCTCCAACAGTTTTTAATCCACCGCCTAAAGTAGATAGCGGCGTATTGCGACTAACGCGTAAAGAAAATTACGATTTACCCTGTAACGAAGCCCTGTTTTTCCGAGTGGTGAAAATGGCATTCCAGCAGCGACGTAAAACCTTAAGAAATAGTTTAAAAAGTCTTAATTTACCTGATAGTTTACGAGAAGAGACTATCTTTGGTAAACGGCCTGAGCAGCTTAGTACACAAGATTTTATTTCCCTTACTTTAAATATCGAGCCCTATGCACTTTCAAATTAGCGACCAGCTGATTCAAAAAATTCAATACCTCATCGAAACAAAAGACGATGAAGAATTGTTATTGCATTTAGAGGATATTCACCATGCCGATATTGCTGAAATTATTACTGAACTTAGCCTGGATGAGGCGACTTACTTAGTAAAACTTTTAGATAGCGAAAAAACTTCTGAAGCTTTAATGGAGCTTGAAGAAGGGGTAAGAGAGCGTATTCTTGATAAACTTTCTGCCAGAGAAATCGCAGACGAGTTGGTAGAAATGGATACCGATGATGCTGCAGATATCATGAACGAGCTTTCACCAGAGCTACAAAAGCAGGTGATTTCTGAAATTCAGGACGAGCAACATGCAGAAGATATTGTAGAGCTACTGCGCTACCCGGAAGATTCTGCTGGGGGATTAATGGCCAAAGAACTTGTTCGCGTTAAAGAAAACTGGAGCGTTACGGGTTGTATGACCGAGATGAGAGCGCAAGCTGAAAATGTAACTAGAGTGCATTCAATTTATGTGGTAGATCACAAAAATCATCTTAAAGGTCGGTTATCTCTTAAGGATTTACTTACTGCATCAAGCGATGCTAATATTCGGGATATTTACATACCTAATGTAGATTATGTAAATGTGCATACCGAAGGTGAAGAAGTTGCCAGAATAATGCAGAAATACGATTTAGAAGCTATTCCTGTTATAGATGAAATGCGAAGATTGGTAGGGAGAATTACTATCGATGATATCGTAGATTTTATCAAAGAAGAAGCCGAGCGTGACTATCAAATGGCTGCTGGTATTTCTGAAGGTGTAGAGGCAGATGACAATATTTTTAAACAAACAAGAGCGCGTCTCCCATGGTTGTTAATTGGGATGTTTGGTGGCTTAGGAGCTGCCGGAATTATTAGCGGCTTTCAGGATACCATGTCTGTTTTTCCTAAATTGTTATTATTTGTTCCTTTAATCCAGGCAACTGCCGGAAATGTTGGTGTACAGTCTAGTGCTATCGTAGTACAGGGATTAGCCAATGGTAGTTTAAAAGGAAATATCATTGCCAAACGTCTGGTTAAAGAAGTTTCATTGGCTTTAGTAAATGGCCTTTGTATTGCTTTAATTGTCTTTGGAATAAGTCATTTTGGTTTTGGAACAAGTTTCAGAGAGTCTATAAGTGTTGGTATCGCATTAATCGCAGTCATACTTCTTGCTGCTATGATCGGGACAATTATCCCGATAATTTTAGACAAAAATAAAATTGATCCTGCTGTAGCTACAGGACCATTTATTACAACCAGTAATGATGTTTTTGGTATTCTTACCTACTTTTTAATTGCAAAAGCCATCCTTGGTTTCTAAGAAATTGCCATATTTCTTCTTCATATTGCTCGCATTGCTTAAATTTGCAGGCTATTGTATTGGTTGAATATGACACTTCCCTATTTTCAACAATTTCATTTAGAAAGCAGATCTAGCTTTATCAAAACAGCTAAATCTGTCACAACTTTAGATACTATTTTTTTCAGAAAACTATTGAAAAATGTAAAATATCTGGTTTCTAGGTCTTTTGCTGAAATGCTGGTGCGATTCAAACAATAGCCAAAACAAAATATTAATAAAAAACGATTAAAATGATCATTTTACACGCTGATACCAATCATCCAAGTCTGATGAAGTTATTAGCAGATGCAGGGCATCACAATATTGAAGGATTTTCACAGAGTCGAGAAGAAACATTACAAAATCAGCATTTATATGATGGGATTGTAATAAGAAGTAGGTATTCTATCGATAAAGATTTTCTTGATGCGGCGCCTAATCTTAAGTTTATTGCAAGAGTAGGAGCTGGATTGGAAAATATAGATGTTGAATATGCTGAAGAGCGTGGCGTAAAATTATTCTCTGCTCCTGAAGGAAATCGAAATGCAGTTGGAGAACATTCGCTTGGAATGCTGCTTTCGCTTTTTAATAAGCTGAATAAAGCCGATAGAGAAGTAAGAGAAGGTCTTTGGAATCGTGAAGATAATCGTGGTATCGAATTAGACGGAAAAACTGTTGGTATCATTGGTTACGGTAACATGGGTAAAGCTTTTTCTAGAAAATTAAGAGGTTTTGATGTAGAAGTGCTTTGCTACGACATTAAAGAAGATGTAGAAGACAGTAATGCTACGCAGGTAGATTGGGAAGAATTCACTCAAAAATGTGATATCGTAAGTTTGCATACTCCTTGGACCGAGCAAACAAACAAAATGATAAATAAAGAATTTATCGAATCTTTTCAGAAACCATTTTGGTTTGTAAATACTGCCCGTGGTAAAAATGTGGAAACCGAAGATTTAGTAAACGGACTTAAATCAGGGAAAGTGCTAGGAGCAGGATTAGACGTTCTGGAATACGAAAAAGCATCTTTTGAAAGTCTATTTGCCAATAAGAAGAACGTAGCTATAAGCGCAGGAGAATCTTTACCGGAAGCTATGCGTGAGTTGATGTTCATGCCAAATACCATTCTGAGTCCGCACGTTGCAGGGTGGACGCAAGAATCTCATGAAAAATTAGCTACAGTAACAGCGAATAAAATTATTGATGCCTTTGGACAAGGAGAGCATCAGGAATAAGTTATTCTTTTTTTAAAAGTAACACTGCCTGAGATATACCTATATTTCAGGCAGTGTTATTTATAAGCATTTGTAAAACAGCTATTTTTTTATATTCTGATGCTAATGCTTAACAATTCAGAAACAAAGACTAAAAGAAACCTTTCTATTTTCGTGATGAACACCAATTTTTAAAGTAATCTACTCGGTTAGTTTTAACCGATGCTCATCGCTGAATTAAAAGTCATGAAAAATATTCTTGTGCTATGTACTGGAAACTCTTGTCGTAGCCAGATTGCGCACGCCTACTTAAAATATTTTTCTTTCAAAAAAGCCAATATCTATAGTGCAGGAATAGAAAAGCACGGTGTGAATCCTAGAGCTATCGCTATAATGCAGGAAGATGGAATAGACATTAGTGAACAATCGAGTAATCTGGTAGAAGAGTATTTAGATATAGAGTTTGATTTTGTGATCACCGTATGCGATCATGCAAAAGAAGTTTGTCCAGAAATTGCTTCAAACCAATCCGTTAGATTTCATCAGAACTTTCGTGACCCTTCAAAAGTAAGAGGGAATACCCAGAAAATTTATGATGCATTCGAGGAAACGAGAAACCAAATAAAAGATTATTGCCGCTCTTTCGTGAAGCATAATCTATAAAACAAAAAAGAATGGCGTAAACCATTCTTTTTTTGTTTTTTTAAAATAGGAATTAAAGATTATCCAATTCCACTAAGTTCTATTAGCGCTTGTTTTACCGGTGTTTCACCTTCAACAGCTTGATAGCTCATATTTTTTGTAAGAGGATCTGCTAAAGACATTACTAGTAAAAAGGCTACATCGTCTCTAGAGATTTCTCCATATTCATCAAGTTTTTCAGCAACTTTTACACGAGCACGCCCCATTTCGTCATTTAAACTTCCTGGTTGTACGATGGTAAAAGGCATTCCGCTGGCACGAAGATGATCATCTGCTTTTTTCTTAGCTCTTAAATAGTGTTCTAAATCTCCACCATCTTCTGGACTATCTGTACCCATAGAACTAAGCATCACAAATTTCTTTACATTGCTAGCTTTAGCACCATCAATCATTTTAATAGCTCCTTCTTCGTCTATTGCGGTCGTTTTTTCCGGTCCTGTGCTTCCTCCAGATCCTGCAGCAAAAATTACTTTATCAACTCCCTTAAAAGCGTGAGATACATCATCTTCTAAATCGGCTAGAATACTTTCTACCCCCATATCTTCAAACATCTGCCTTTGCTCTTCTTTTCTGATCATAGCCATAGGGCTAAAACTCTCGGAGTTGTTTAGTATTTCGATAATTCTTTTTCCTGTAGATCCGGTTGCACCGGCAATCAATATATTTTCCATTTTTTTCTTTTCTGTTTTCAAGGAATATAATAATTGAAATAAAAATTACCTAAGCTGAAATCGGGAATAACACGAAATTAACAGCTGGCAATATTTATTGATTCTGATTATGTTTTTCTTCCAGTTCTTTTTGCAGTTCTTCCATTACCGGTTTCACGGTACTTTCAGGAATATCGGCAATTCTAATATACATTAGTCCATCCACAGCGTTATTGAATAGCGGATCTACATTAAACGCCACCACTTTTGCATTCTGTTTAATGTATTTTTTGATAAGCACAGGTAGCCGAAGATTTTCCGGTTCAATTTCATCAATAATTTTATCGAATTTGTTTAAATCGGCTTCACTTTTGTCGAATACAATGTCCTTATCTGCATCTTCTAAAATAACCTTGAATTCTTTTTTAGGTCGAATATATTGTGCGACATAGGGATCGTAATAATTAGATCGCATAAATTCGATCATCAATGACTTAGAAAAGTTTGAGAATTTATTGCTAATGCTTACCCCACCAATTAGATATTTATGCTCTGGGAATCGAAGGGTGCAATGCACGATTCCTTTCCAAAGTAGAAAAAGAGGCATTGGTTTTTGCTGATAATCTTTGATGATAAAAGCTCTTCCCATTTCTATGGATTCACTCATCATCTTGTAAAGTTCTGGTTCAAACCTAAAAAGATCCTGAAGGTAAAATCCGTTAACTCCGTATGCTTTAAAGATTTCAGAACCCATTCCCATTCTGTAAGCTCCTGCTACCTTATTTGCTTCGTTATCCCAAAGGAATAAATGATAGTAATAATCGTCAAAAGGATCCAGATCGACAGGGTTGTTGGTGCCTTCGCCAATCTCACGAAAGGTAATTTCACGCAATCTGCCCAGCTCCTGAACGATATTTGGAATAACTTCTCGCTTTGCTAAGAAAACCTCGTAATTTTTAGACATTAACAAACGCTTGTCCATTTTCCGGCAGTTTTCAACCTCAGCTTCCATCAATTCAGATTTGGTTTCCGAAGCAATCTTTTTAGGCGTTTTGGGAAGTTTTAAGGTATGTGGTATTTTTTCAAAAAGTTTCTTTTTTTCGAAGGTATTTGCAAGCATGTAAGTCTTACGACGAAGATATGCTGTGAAAGTTTCCAGATCTTTATGTGCAGATTGATCTTCTACAGAAATTGGATTTCCTATACGCACATTTATTTTACGTTTTCGTTGCGATAGCATCTCGCTAGGCAGTTTTGCCGTTCGAAGGACATCGCTCATCGACGCAAGTCGGTAGAAAAAAGTACTATTTTTTGCATGAAAATAGATAGGAACAACGGGAACTTTTGCTTTTTGGATAAGACGCATCGCCACCGGTTCCCAGGGTTTATCTACAATTAATTTTTCGTCTTTATAAGTAGAAACTTCTCCAGCAGGAAAAATGCCCAGTACGTGGCCTTCCCTTAAATGTGAGATCGCCTCTTTTATGCCACCCACACTCGATTTTGCATCTTTGTGAGTTTCAAAAGGATTAACCGGCATAATGTACGGTCGCAAAGGATCCAGACGATGTAGTAAGAAATTAGCGATTATTTTGTAATCGTCACGCTGTTCTAGGAGCAGTTTCATTAATATCATCCCATCAATCCCTCCCAAAGGATGGTTGGAGATGGTGATAAAAGGTCCATTTTTGGGAATGCGCTTTAAATCCTTTTCAGGAATATCAAATTTAATCTCAAAAGCTTCTAATATCGAATCGATAAACTCAACACCTTCAAGATCTTTCCGTTTTTGATATTCTTTATTAAGTCTGGAAAGTTTTGTTGTTTTTAAGATCATCCAACCTGCAGAGGTTCCCAGAAAACCTAGTTTATCCAGATTCATCACTCTGGCGACTTCATTAGCGGTTATAAATCCCATTGGTTAGTTGGTTTTAATCAAATGTACAAAGATAGGTGATAAGTTTTAACAATCTGTCACCATTTGTACGGTGTTATGCGTAAGTTGTTTTAAAAGCACCTTTTTTCCTTTTTCTACGGAATTAATTGCTTTCTCATCAAAATGACGAATAGTATACAACGAAACTCCGGTTTGATAGTTAACGCGAAACTTTGCTTTTAAGTGTTGAATTAATTTTTCGAGCTGGTTGAATTTGTTGTCTACACAAACTGAAAAACTAATCGCGGAATTCTGAATAAGATCAACCTTCATTTGATATTGATGAAATAACTGAAATACTTCACTAATATTTTCTTCAACCATAAACGAGAAATCTAAAGATGATAAAGAAATAATCGCCTGGTTTTTCTTAACAATAAAACAGGGCATCTGCGGAACTACCGCGCAGCCATTACCACGGCAAACTTTTGTTCCCTCGTTTTCGGGATGATAAAAAGATTTCACATAAAGCGGAATTTCCTTGCGCTGTAATGGTTGCAATGTTTTTGGATGAATTACCGAAGCGCCATAAAAAGCAAGTTCGATCGCTTCTTCATAAGAAATCTGATTCAGCAATGTAGTTTCAGTAAATTCACGAGGATCCGCATTTAAAACTCCGGGAACATCTTTCCAAATCGTCACACTTTCAGCATTTAAACAATAGGCAAAAATCCCTGCAGTATAGTCACTTCCTTCACGCCCCAGGCTAGTTGTGAAATTGTTAGTATCTGAACCTATAAAACCCTGAGTAATCGTGATCGTTTCAGGATTGATTTCAGCAACAATCTTTTTCTGCGTGCTTTCCCAATCAACCTGTGCATCCCGATATGTACTATCGGTTTTAATAAATTCTCGAGCGTCAACCCAGTCGTTTCTAATGCCGCTAAGCGATAAGAATTCGCTCACAATAGTTGTAGAAATTAGTTCTCCAAAACCTATAATCTGATCGTATACAAAATCGTATTGCAAGGATTTATTATGCTGAAGAAAATTGCTGAGATTGGTGAAAAATTGATTTACTTTTTCGAAAACTGCGGCTTGCTTATTTTCAAATAAAACATTGATGATATTGAAATGAAAAAGCTTAAGATTTTTAATTTCTTCCTCTGGAGAACTGCCGCCTAAATATTTTAGAATGATAACTTCTAGCGCATTGGTGGTTTTACCCATTGCTGAAATTACAATCAGTTTATCTGGATTATGGTGTTTCTCCAGAACCTTTAAAACATTTTTTACGCCTTCTGCATCTTTTACAGAAGCTCCTCCAAATTTGAAGACTTTCATTCGTTATTTTTGTATGTTCTTTTTGATAACACTCTCGTTCATGTGTACGGTAAACCAATTCTTTTTAATATCGGCTCCGGTATTTTCGTAGAATTCGATCGCATTTTTATTTCCTTCAGAAACAACCCATTCTACACGTTTTACGCCATGCTCGTAACCGTATTTTACAACTTGATTATATAACGCTCCACCTAAACCGGTACCTCGCATACTTTCAGTAACAATAAGATCTTCTAAATGCACGGTACGGCCTTTCCAGGTCGAAAATCTAAAATAAACTAATGCCATCCCGGATATTTTGCCATCTACATCGGCTACAAAACATTTAAAATTACCGTGATCAAAACCTTCAGTTTCTAAATCTTCTACTGAGATTTCAACCTGATCTGGTGCATTTTCGTGTTTTGCCAGTTCCATAATTAATTCGAGCACATGGGGCATATCTTCCCTCTTGGCTTCACGTATCTGATATTCCATAATTTTTGCTTTAGTTTTAACAAAAGTAGCAATATGCTTTTAGAAGCTCCCATGTTTTATGGGACTTTGCGTTATATTAACTCCTTTTGTTGCAAAAAGATTGCATAGCAGCTTCATCCATTTGTACCGTTCTCCACTCGTCAAAAACAGTAGCGCCGGTTTTTTTGTAAAATTCTACCGCTTTGGTGTTCCAGTCTAATACCACCCATTCGGTTCTTTTACAGCCTTGTGCTCTAGAGTATTCGATTACTTGGTTGTATAACGCGCCACCAAGCCCTTTTCCGCGAAATTCTTCTCTAACAACCAGATCTTCCAAATGAATAGTTTTCCCTTTCCAGGTCGAATAACGATAATAGAATAACGCCATTCCTTCAATTTTCCCATCAGTTTCAGCTACAAAACATTCAAAAAGCGGGCGCTCACCAAATCCATCTCTTTCTAGATCTGCTACAGAAACTTCGACAGCATCAGGCTCTTTTTCAAATTCGGCCAATTCATTTATCAGCTCTAGTACCGCAGGCATGTCTTCTTTTGCTGCTTTTCTAACTTCAATTTTCATATTAGAGATTTTTTGGTTAAAGTTTTTATTTGTGTTAAAACGTTTACGAAATCGTTGTAAGATGGCATTTTTTCAATAAATTTGATAACAAACTACTGTAAATCGAAATGAGTAAAACCAGACCAACGCTCGGTGAATTTATCATCGACAATCAACAGGATTTCCCATATTCTACGGGAGAATTATCAAGATTAATACGTTCAATTCGCCTAGCCGCAAAAGTAGTAAATCACGAGGTAAATAAAGCAGGACTCGTGGATATTACCGGTGCGGTGGGAGAGCAAAACATTCAGGGTGAAGATCAGCAAAAATTAGATATTTTCGCCAACAAGACGTTTATCCAGACCCTTACGAATCGAGAAATTGTCTGCGGAATTGCTTCCGAAGAAAACGACGAGTACATTACAATTGCAGGTAGCCGAAAAGATCACAATAATAAATATGTGGTGCTTATGGATCCTCTTGATGGAAGCTCGAATATAGATGTGAATGTGTCTGTTGGAACGATTTTTTCTATTTATCGTCGGGTAACACCTTTGGGAACTCCGGTAACTTCAGAAGATTTTTTACAACCCGGAAATTTACAGGTTGCAGCTGGCTATATTATCTACGGAACTTCAACAATGTTAGTATATACCACCGGTCACGGTGTTAACGGTTTTACGCTGAATCCTGCATTAGGATCCTGGTATCTTTCGCATCCAGATATGAAATTTCCTGATATCGGAAATATATATTCCATCAACGAAGGGAATTATGCACATTTTCCAACAGGCGTAAAGAAGTATATCAAATACTGCCAGGAAGAAGAAGAAAATCGTCCTTATACGTCGAGATATATTGGTTCGATGGTTTCAGATATTCATCGCAATATGATCAAAGGCGGGATATATATTTACCCTAAAAGCTCTAAGCACGAAAAAGGAAAACTTCGACTATTGTACGAATGCAATCCTATGGCTTTTATCGTAGAACAGGCCGGCGGAAAAGCCAGTGATGGCTACCAACGCATTATGGATATTAAGCCAACAGAATTGCATGAGCGCTCTCCAATTTTCTGCGGAAGCAAAAAAATGGTAGAAAAGGCAGAAGAATTTATGAAAGAATATGAGGATTAATCCTGCTTATCTAACAAGTACTGATAATCATCGAAAGAAAGTTGACCACTAAAAATCTGGATCGATCTTTTGATTATAGTTTCTGAAGCCTGGCTGGAAAAACCAAGACCAATAGCGTAACGTTTAATCAGCTCGGCTTCTTCATCGTCTATCAAGTGATCTGCGAAAATGATTCTAAATAAATCATGTAGGCGCTCCAATCTTCGCTCGGTATCGTGCGAAGGAGTAAGAGGGTAAGCTCTAGGGTTTTCTAATACTTTTTGATATTCACTTTCTGTGATATCCAGCTTTCTTGCAAAACGTCTTAACAACTCTTCTTCTTCAGTGTTAATATCGCCGTCTATAGCTGCAAGGTTTACAATCGCTGCAAAATGGCTTAAATTTCTTAAATGCTCTCCCGAGCCGAATAAATCTGAAAATGACATATTTAGGGATTTTGGCAGCAAATATAAATAAAGGCTTTAAAATTTTGCTGAAAAATTAGTTTTTTCACAAACCGAACATTTGCTAATCTTTTCCTAATCCTTTTTTTGAGCCTTAGATTTTGACTAATTTCATCAATTACAGCATTTCCTATAAACTATTTGAAGATTCAAAAATGAGGTTGACGCTGTTTTATGAAAATTAAAATATCACTATGACCCCACCTTTACTAGCTTTTAATGATAACGGAATTTACTGCGCTCAGGCCGATGTATATCTGGATCCCTGGAAGCCGGTAGATAAGGCGATTATTTCGCATGGACATGCCGATCATTCTCGTTGGGGGCATAAAAATTATATTACACATCATAGCAATGTTCCGATTATTAAACATCGCTTGGGAGATATTAATGTAAGCGGAAAAAATTGGGGAGAGACATTTAGTATAAATAATGTGAAGTTCTCATTTCATCCTGCCGGTCATATTATTGGTTCGGCACAGATAAGGGTGGAACATAAAGGTGAAGTTTGGGTGTTTACCGGCGATTACAAAACCGAGGACGATGGCGTAGCTAAACCATACGAACCTGTAAAATGCCATACGTTTATAACAGAATGTACTTTTGGCTTGCCGGCTTTTAAATGGCAACCACAACAAGAGGTTTTTGCTGAAATTAATAACTGGTGGCAACAAAACCAGTCGGAAGGTAAAACTTCGGTGATTTTTGGATATTCTTTAGGTAAAGCACAGCGAATTCTGAAATATTTAGATCCTTCGATCGGGAAAATTTATACGCACGGTGCTATAGAAAATATGACAGAGGTTTTAAGACCTCAGCTAGAAATGCCCGAAACCATAAGAATAACTCGGGATGTGAAGAAAGAAGAAATAAAGGGGAATATTGTTATTGCGCCACCAAGTGCGCATGGGACACCATGGATAAAAAAAATGGTGCCTTATGTAACAGCTTCTGCCAGCGGTTGGATGACGTTTCGAGGAGCAAGAAGAAGGCGAGCCATAGATCGTGGCTTTGTACTTTCAGACCATTGTGATTGGCAAGGTTTATTATCTTCTATAAAAGAAACGGGTGCTGAAAAGATTATTTGTACACACGGCTATACCGATATATTTTCCAGATATCTTAGAGAGTTAGGTTACGATGCACGTACCGAGCAAACGCAGTATGAAGAAGAAAATGCCGAGCAAACTTCTAAAACAGGTACAGAATGAGACAGTTTGCAGAACTAATAAAAACATTAGATACTACTAATAAAACAACATTAAAAGTTGAAGCTTTAACAAGGTATTTCAATAACGCACCAGATCCCGATAAGGTCTGGACAATTGCTATACTTTCTCATCGTAGGCCGCCAAGGCCAGTAAATACTACATTGATGAGGTTATGGGCTTCAGAAATTGCAAATATTCCGCTTTGGCTTTTCGAAGAATCCTATCATATCGTCGGAGATTTAGCGGAAACTATATCGCTGGTTATTCCGCCTTCCGAAGCCTCTTCAGAAAAAAGTTTGACTCAGTTTTTAAGTGAGATTATCGATTTAAAACCGAAATCTGAAGAAGAGAAAAAGGAATATTTACGGGATAATTGGCTCAGTTTAAATTATTACGAGCGTTTTGTGTTTACCAAACTGATAACCGGGAGTTTCAGGATTGGAGTAAGCCAAAAGTTAATGACGCGTGCCTTGTCTAAAGCAACCGAAATTGACGAGGATATTCTGGCTTATAAACTAATGGGGAATTGGAGTCCCGCAAAAACAACCTATACTAAACTAATATTAGAAGAAAACGAGGAAGATTATTTATCGAAACCTTATCCATTTTATTTGGCTTATGCTATTGAAGATAAGCCGGAAGATTTGGGCGATGTGACGGAATGGAGTGCCGAGCATAAATGGGACGGAATCCGTTCTCAGGTAATTGTTCGAAATGAACAATTGTTCGTGTGGAGTCGAGGAGAAGAATTGGTGACCGATAAATATCCGGAATTCGAAAAATTTATAGGAATTGTTCCCGATGGTACTGTGATCGACGGTGAAATTTTGCCTTTTCCTGATGGCGAAATAGGAACGTTTAAAGATTTACAAACGAGAATTGGACGAAAAACCATTTCAAAAAATCTATTAAAAAAGACACCGGTTATTTTAAAGGCTTACGATATTTTAGAATGGAAAGGCGAGGATATTCGGCAACAAGCTTTTCAGGATCGTAGAGCTATTTTAGAAAAATTATATACTGAAGTAAAAGCTGAAGAATTACCATTACATCTATCGCATACCATTCAGTTTAAAACTTGGGAAGAAGCAGCGAAGGAGAGAGAACGATCGCGCGAAGTGAAATCTGAAGGTTTAATGCTTAAGCGTTTGGATTCGCCTTATCTGGTAGGGCGTAAAAAAGGCGATTGGTGGAAGTGGAAAGTAGATCCATTAACTATCGATGCGGTACTTACGTATGCGATGCGAGGCCACGGTAGGCGGAGTAATTTGTTTACCGATTATACTTTTGGTTTATGGGATGAAGAGAAAGAAGAACTGGTCACTTTTGCGAAAGCTTATAGCGGTTTAACCGATGCCGAATTTCGGAAACTGGACGCCTGGATTAAGAAAAATACCTTAGAACGTTTTGGCCCGGTACGTAGTGTGACTCCGCATCATGTATTTGAAGTTGCTTTTGAAGGAATCGCTGAATCAAAACGTCATAAGAGTGGTGTAGCTACTAGGTTTCCAAGAATTCTACGTTGGAGAACCGATAAGAAAATGGAAGAAGCCAATACCCTGGAAGATTTAAAAGCATTAATTCCATAGAAAGCGTTAAAAGCGATATTCGATAATATCAGAATATATTTTAGAGTTAATGACAAGACCGGAACTTTTGAAAATTGCTGAAAATTGGTTTACCGATCAAGATTGGAAACCATTCAAATTTCAGAAGGATACCTGGAAAGCTTATCTTCAAAAGAAAAACGGACTTTTAAATGCACCTACCGGAAGTGGGAAAACCTACGCGTTGTGGGTGCCGATTGTTTTGAGCTACATTAAAAATAATCCAGATTATAAAACCAAACACAAAAAAGGACTAAAAGCCATTTGGGTAACTCCGCTGCGAGCACTTTCCGTAGAAATTGAACAAGCAGCTGAGCGATTTGCAAGTGGCTTAGGGACAAATCTGACGGTCGGAATTAGAACTGGTGATACGCCACAAAAAGAACGGGCAGCTCAAAAGCGCTCGATGCCAGATTTGTTAATTACCACTCCTGAGAGTTTACACCTTTTACTTTCCTCTAAAAATTACGATAAAACATTTAAAAACCTGGAGGCAATTGTTGTTGATGAGTGGCACGAGCTTTTAGGAACCAAACGCGGAGTACAGATAGAGCTGGCTTTGTCGCGATTAAAAACGGTTTCAAAAACACTCCGAATTTGGGGAATTTCAGCAACTATAGGAAATCTTCAGCAAGCCAGAGAGGTATTGCTGGGACCCGAGTCGGAAGCTTTTCAGAATTCAGAATTAATTAGGGCGAATCTTCAAAAGAAAATCAAAGTAAAATCGATTATCCCCGAAATTATGGATAAATTTCCATGGCGCGGGCATATGGGATTGCATTTGATAGATGAGGTGGTGCCGATTATTAAAAATTCTAGAACAACACTGCTTTTTACCAATACCAGATCGCAATGCGAGCTGTGGTTTCAGAAACTTATAGGTAAGTATCCTGAGTTTGCGGGAGAGTTGGCGATGCATCATGGAAGCATCAATAAAGAAACGCGACTTTGGGTAGAGCAGGCGATAAGAAACGAAAGTCTAAAAGCGGTGGTTTGTACTTCGAGTTTAGATTTGGGCGTAGATTTTGCGCCGGTAGAAACCATTATCCAGATTGGTGGTCCAAAAGGGGTGGCGCGATTTTTACAGCGTGCCGGGCGTAGTGGTCACCAGCCGGGGAAGGAAAGTGTGATTTATTTTCTGCCAACCCACGCGATCGAATTGATTGAAGCTTCGGCCTTGCAAAAAGCGGTAGAGAAAAAAGCAGTAGAAGATCGGATTCCGTATTTACTAAGTTTCGATGTTTTGGTGCAGTATTTAACGACTTTGGCGGTTTCTAACGGATTTTTTCCGAAAGATATTTATCCTGAAATTAAATCGACTTTTTGTTTTCAGGCAATTACCGAAGAGGATTGGCGATGGATTCTCAATTTTATCACAAAAGGAAGTCAGAGCCTGCAGGCCTACGATGAATATAAAAAAGTAGAGATTGAAGAAGATGGTCTGTTCAAAATCGAAAATCGAGGAGTAGCCATGCGGCATCGTTTACAAATCGGGACGATTGTAAGTGATGCGATGTTGAGTGTGAAATACATGAAAGGCGGCTACATTGGGACGATGGAAGAGTGGTTTATCTCTAAACTAAACCCCGGCGATGTATTTACGTTTGCCGGCCGAAACTTGGAGCTGGTTCGGATTAAAAATATGCAGGTCTTAGTTAAAAAATCGAAGAAAAAAACTGCAAAAGTGCCGAGCTGGATGGGTGGACGAATGACTTTTTCTGCACAAATGAGTGAACTGCTTCGTGAAGAAATGTATTTAGCTTCTGAATATGATCCGGCTACCGGAAATTCAGAAGAACTTTCAGCGTTAACAGGTATTTTTGATCGCCAAAAAAAGGAATCTATAATTCCGAAAAGCAATGAATTTTTAATTGAAACTTTTAAAGATCGTGAAGGTTATCATGCAATTTTTTATCCGTTCGAAGGACGATTTGTTCATGAAGCTCTAGGGAGTTTACTGGCGTACCGAATTAGTTTGTTGTCGCCTATTTCATTTTCTATCGCTTTTAACGATTATGGTTTTGAATTGCTGAGTGATCAAGAAATTGATATGCAACAGGTGTTGGATAATAATCTTTTTTCTGCGGAATATTTAATGGACGATCTCTATAAAAGTTTAAATGCCACTGAAATGGCACGCCGAAAATTTCGGGATATCGCGGTAATTGCCGGACTTGTTTTTACGGGGTATCCCAATAAGGTTGTAAAGAGCAAGCATCTGCAATCTAGCTCGCAATTATTATTCAGTGTTTTTAAAGATTATGAAGATGATAATTTATTGTACTTGCAATCTTTTCGAGAAACCTTCGAGCATCAATTAGAAGAAGGTCGATTGCGACAGGCTTTAGAGCGAATTGATCACCAAAAAATGGTATGGAAAAATTGTGAAAAAGCAACACCGTTTTCATTTCCAATTATTACCGATCGACTACGAGAAAAATTATCTTCAGAAAAATTAGAAGATCGAATTCGGCGAATGATGAAAAGTTTGGAAGGATAGTTAGTAGTTAGAAATTAGATGATTTTCAAATTTGAAAATGTGCTGATTTGATGATGATTTTTGGAAAATTTTGAATACTAAATTTTATATTCTAAATAAATGGGCTGGATAATATCTAAGGCTGAATTTTAGATCTTTTCGCTTATAGAATAAAGATTCATGATTCAATAAGAGAAATTGCAAAATAGATCATGCAATTATTATGAATGATGAAATTTAAATTTTGAATAAAAATGCTGGTTACTAGCTATCAACTGTAAACCGTAAGCTGTAAAATTTTGCTTACTTCTTCAATGTTTGATTGACCTTATTTCTAACCAATTCTGTAGTAATTCCGAATAATAAATGCGCTATAAATTCATTGGCTTGCATTTTCATAGGAACATCTGTTGGTTTGTCTTTAAGTCCCATAAGTGGCAAGGAAGTCTGGTGTGTAGAAATCCATGTTGAGGTTCCCATGATAATTCCTTCAGCAATATTTAATCCTTCTTTGTTTTTCTTTCCGTAGCCGTAAGCAGCTCCCACACTAACACCTACCGGGAAGTTAACAAGTTGCTCTGCAAGTTCTTCATTTTGAACGCTAATTGGAGTTCCGGTAATCTTCGTAGAAAGATCATCTATAATTTTTAATTGAGCGCTTCGATTTTCAGCTTTTCTAACTGGTAAAAAATACTCCACCAAACTTTTAACCGCGCCTCCTGCAAGTCCGCCAATAGCTCCTGCTACGACACTTCTGGTTGTCGTATTATTTATTGTTTTGTTATTTTTAATTGTATCTAGAAACATAAAAATCGATTTTGTTGCTCACCGGGTGAGATTAATTATCATCTCTAAGAAAGAGATTGCGACACTAAAGCTATCTAATAAGCGGCGCTTCTGCAATGATTTAACAATCATTTGACAGCAGCTTCTAAAAAAGCCTTATTTTTAGGATATGAGTACAAAGGAAAATTTAAATGTAGCGATACTTCAGGCGAATCTCGAATGGGAAGATGCTTCCGCTAATCGAAGTCTTTTCAGTAAAAAGATGGAAGCTTTAAGTGATTCTGTAGCGCTTATTGTTTTGCCAGAAATGTTCACCACAGGTTTTAGTATGAATGCTGAAAATCTTGCTGAAGAAGATGATGGGGAAACTTTTCTTTGGATGAAAGAACAGGCTAAGATCAAAGATTCGGCAGTTACCGGAAGTGTTATAATTACTGAAAATGGGAATTATTATAACCGCTTGTATTTTGTATTTCCTGACGGTTCTTACCAGAAGTACGATAAGCGGCATACATTTACCTTAGCTAAAGAAGACCAAACATATTCTGCAGGAACCGATCGTTTAATTGTGGAATATAAAGGTTGGAAAATTTGTCCGCTTATTTGTTATGATCTTCGATTCCCGGTTTGGTCAAGAAATACTGAAGAGTACGATCTGTTAATTTACGTAGCCAATTGGCCGAAAAAGCGAGTTGCTGCCTGGGACGCTTTGTTAAAGGCAAGAGCTATTGAAAATTTAAGCTTTTGTATTGGTTTAAACCGTGTTGGTGAAGATGGTGACGGACATATTTATAGTGGGCATAGCGCTGTTTACGATTGCCTCGGAAAAATATTAACCGAAGAAAATGCCGAATCGGAATTCTCTAAAGAAATTACTCTCGATAAATCCTACCTTCAGGATACCAGAAAACAGTTCAAATTCTTACAAGATCGAGATCAATTTAAGTTAATCTAAATAGAACGGAGGAATAACTTTATCCCAACTTGCACGAACCGAAAGTGTATCGGGATAGTAACTTATTTTTTCAGGTTTTCGACGTTCTAGCCAGCTACCGGTATCCCAATAGCCGTTTTCGTTTTCGTCGTAGATAATTCTTAGAAAATAATCACCAGGATTTAGATATTCGAAAGTAAACTGGGTGCCTTCAGTTAAAGTTTGCTGTTTTATTAGTTCTCCTTTTAATGAAGTAAGCTCAACAATAATAGGATAGCTGCGTACATTGCGAAGCGACATGATGATGCTTCCGTAGTCAGATAAAGGTTTGGTGGTTAACTTCTGATTTATGGTGTCGTTTTGATCTCCAAATAAATCGGTTAGCGTTCCCGGTAAAGCTTTAAAATAATAGGTGTCTTCAGGTTCTTTCTCGAAATAGATTTCTAATTGATTCTCTAAATATCTAATTTCAGAAGTAAAAGGCACTTCAATAGAATCTTTATTCAGAATGGTAATTAGCGCATCGTTTTTTTCAACTAAAGGTGTATTTGCTTTTAGCAAAAATGGTTGCTTATATTCAATATTTCCTGAAGGCTCTGGACTTACATTTAAAGAATCTCTTTCTAATTGCGCCATTCTTATATAAACGGTGTCGCGCTGGCGCGGTGTTACTACTTCTAAAGAAACACTATCGGTTTCGATAGGATCTCTAAACCAATAGTAAAGCGTATCGGTTTCAGCATCACGGGTAATTCTGGATACCGGTGGTTCTATTGGAGGATAAAGAAAATTGAGTTCCAAATCGTCCAAATTCGGCATTCCCTGATAGCCAATGAGCAATTGTCTTCCTTTAAAAAGCTTAGGTCGTTTAACCTCGAAAGCTAATTCTTCCTGAAAAATGGAAAGCGTATAAACGCTATCGGTAGGTATTGTAATTGGATGTTCTAAAAATCCAATTTTATCTTTTCCCGGGTTAAATTTATAGTTGTCGTTATCATCAAGAATAGCGACCATTTGGTATCTTCCCGCTTTTAGATTTTCTAAATCAAAGTTTACGCTGCTATCTCTGGTGTAGCTCACGTATCTAGGAATATCTTTATAAACTACAGAATCGCTGTAGGTGCTGTCCATTTCGTAAAGAAAAATCGAAACATACTCTGGCGTTTCCTTTAAATACGCATCTTCAATAAACCCTGATACTTCTAGAGAATCAATGTAGTCTCCGGTACTAAATACATATTTGAAGTATGGATGAGGATTCCCTTCATTATTATCTACAATGCTTTTACCAAAGTTGATAGCATAAGTGGTATTTTCTCTTAGCGTGTCACCAATTTCAATTATTACATCTTTTCTAGCCTGTCCTAGCGGAAGAATATTAGGTTTAGGATCCATTGGCGGCGAAATAATGATCTGTTGCTGCGGGTTTTCAAGTTTTATATACTCATTAAATAAGATTCTAATTTCTTCAGCATCAAAATTAGTGGTGTAGTTCTCGGGATTTGCTCTTATAAAACGTGGTGGTTCTTCATCTATAGGACCACCCTCTGGCATTCCTTTTTTTGCACATCGGACTACAGATGTGATTATAATTATAAAAAGAATAAAGTTGATAAGCTTCCTATTCATCTTCAAAAGAGCTATAATTTCTTCAAAAATTAGATTAAAAATCTTCCCGCAAAGAAACGATTATTTTAAATTTAAACGTAACAATCATATGGTAATTGCCATGGTAGCGATACTGATCTTTATTTTTTCTGAATAACGTAAACAATTAATGCAGGCTTCTAGAGTGGCTCCGGTGGTTAGAATATCATCTACTAAAAGAATGTGTTTTCCTGAAATTTCTGAAGGCTTTTTAAGCTGAAAAGACTCTTCCATAAGATTCCATCTTGATATTCGGTTTTTTAGCGCCTGTTTTTTAGAAGAGCTTGTTTTTAGTAAAAGATCATCACGATAAACTGCATCCAGACTTTTTGCAATTTCTTTCCCGAAACCTTCTACCTGATTGTAACCACGCTCTTTTAAACGTTTTTTATGTAACGGAACTGGTACTACCAGGTCAATTTGCCTAAATCTTGTCGTGTTTTTAAGAATTTCGCCTGTCCATCTTCCTAAAAAATAGCTTATTTCAAATTGTCTCTTATATTTGAGGTTGTGAAGTAAGGTTTGTACCATGCTTTTTTTGCGAAAAAGTAGCAGCGAATAGGCCGCATTAACTTCAGCTCTTCCATAAAATACTTTATCGGCCTGGTTAACGTTATTAGGTTGGTAATTTGATAGCGGAAGTTGATGTAAACAAGAGGTGCAAATTACATCTTCATGATTTAATAAAGGACTGTCACAGCAATTGCAGGTGATTGGATAGAACAGGTTTATGAAATCGTGAAACATTTGTTAAGCGGTTGTGGCGGAAAGCCTTAATCCTCTAAATTTATAAAATATTAAAAACTTTATGATGACTGAAAAGAAGAATAATACTGCATTGAAGATTCTTATTGGTGTTTTAGCGGTTGCCTTAGTGGCTCTTACTATTTATACCGTAAGATTCTATAATGAAGAAAAAGAGAACAAGGTGATTCTTCAGAAGGAAAAAGCGGCGATAGAGAACGAGCTGAACGAACTTATTGTTAAGTATGACGAAGCTATCGATGAGAATGAAATCATGGATCAAAACCTTGTAAATGCCAGAGAGCGGATTAATCGTTTGTTAGATTCAGTAAAAGATTACGATGCCAATTTGGTGTTGATCACGCGATACCGAAGAGAGATAAGTAATCTTAAGGCTGAAAAAGATAGATTGTTTAGAGTAGTGGATAGTTTAAGTGCGCAAAATCAGCGTATGGCCATGACAATCGATAGTACACAAACTGAACTTTCACAAAAAACAAGACTTTCTGATTCGCTTCAAACTACAAATCAGAGTTTGGCGAATAAAGTTGATAGAGCTTCGCAATTAAAAATCACAAGTTTGCGTGGGGAAGGTGTAATTGTTAGAAATAGCGGTAAAGTTGTAGAAAACGATCGTACAAGAAGAATCGATCAAATAAGAACATGTTTTACTATTACCGCTAACGAGCTTACTGAAGCCGGAGAAAAAAATCTTTATGTGCAGGTCTACAATCCTGAAAATGATCTGGTAGGAGACAAAATTCCGGTTGCGCATGATGGCGGAGTAATGGTTTACAGTGCTAAAAGCAGTGTTTATTACGAGAATGAGGAGCTGGACGTATGTATTCTAGCAAATACTGTTGAAGAAAAACTGCTAGAAGGAAATTATAAAGTGTATGTTTACAACGATGCAGCACTAATTGGGACAGCTTCTTTTGGCTTAAGATAAGAAACTCAAAATTTTAGAGACCGCCATGAGTTATATCATGGCGGTTTTTTTATTTTTGCTGTATGGCAAAACAAGATGATACATTCAAAAATGTGATATCCCATGCTAAAGAGTATGGGTATATTTTTGCGTCTAGTGAAATATACGACGGATTAAGCGCTGTTTATGATTACGGTCAAAATGGTGCTGAACTAAAGAAGAATATAAAAGAATATTGGTGGAAAAGTATGGTGCAGCTGCATCAAAATATTGTAGGCATAGATGCCGCAATATTGATGCACCCAACAACCTGGAAAGCTTCTGGGCACGTTGATGCATTTAATGATCCATTAATTGATAATAAAGATTCTAAGAAGCGATATCGCGCCGATGTTTTGGTGGAAGATTACGCTGAAAAAATCAATCAAAAAGCACAAAAAGAAATCGCTAAAGCTAAAAAGCGATTTGGCGATACTTTTGATGAAGCACAGTTTGTAGCCACCAATCCAAGGGTGCAACGATACAAAGCTGAAGAAAAAGAAATTTTGGAGCGTTTGGCAAAATCTTTAACGGAAGAAAATCTGGCAGATGTAAAAGCTTTGATTGAAGAGTTGGGAATAGCCTGCCCAGAAAGTGGTTCTAAAAACTGGACCGATGTTAAGCAATTCAACTTAATGTTTGGGACTAAGCTTGGAGCTTCAGCAGATAGTGCAACCGATCTTTATCTAAGGCCAGAAACTGCACAGGGAATATTTGTGAACTTTGCGAACGTTCAGAAAACCGGAAGAATGAAAATTCCTTTCGGGATTGCACAAATAGGGAAAGCATTTAGAAATGAAATTGTTGCGAGACAGTTTATTTTCCGCCAACGTGAGTTTGAGCAAATGGAGATGCAATTTTTTGTACGTCCTGGAGAAGAACTTAGTTGGTTCGAAAAATGGAAAGAAACGCGTCAAAAATGGCACGCTTCTTTAGGACTTGGAGATGAAAAATATCGTTTCCACGATCACGAAAAGTTAGCACATTACGCCAATGCAGCTACCGATATTGAATTTGATTTTCCTTTCGGATTTAAAGAATTAGAAGGAATTCATTCAAGAACCGATTTCGATCTTAAAGCGCACGAAGAACATTCAGGTAAAAAATTACGTTTTTATGACCCTGAAATGGGAGAAAATTATACACCGTATGTTATTGAGACCTCCATTGGTTTAGATCGTATGTTCTTAGCCGTGTTCTCCTCTTCTTTAGAAGAAGAAGATTTAGGTGATAGAAAATCAAGAACAGTTCTTAAATTACCAGCAGTTTTAGCGCCTACTAAAGCAGCTATTTTGCCGTTGGTTAAAAAGGATGGTTTACCAGAATTAGCACAAGAGATTGTAGAAGAGCTTAAGTGGGACTTTAGAGTTCAGTACGACGAAAAAGATGCTGTGGGTAGACGTTATCGTCGCCAGGATGCAGCAGGAACACCACTTTGTATTACGGTGGATCACGATTCTTTGGAAGACAAATCGGTTACTGTACGTTATCGCGATACAATGGAACAAAAAAGAGTGCCAATAACTGAATTAGCTTCGATTATCGATAAAGAAGTAAATTTCAAATATTGGTTGAAAAATGCGAAGTAAGTAACGCATTACTATAAAATAAAAAAAGACGGTTTTTAGACCGTCTTTTTTTATGCATTATGTTCTCTGAAATTATTCAGGATTAGATTCTTCTCTAATTTCTTTGATTCTTTCGTCTAAGAATCGAAGTCCAACATTTTCAGTATTAATAAGGTCGAACAATTCTAACGCTCTACGCATCGTTTGTTCTTCTTCCATCTGCTCATTCACGTACCACTGTAAAAAGTTTTCAGTAGTAAGATCACGTTTATTTCTACATTCGTAGATAATATTGTGAATGCTCTTTGTAATGGCTATTTCTTGATCTAACGCGGTTTCGAAAATTTCTTCTAAAGAAGTAAAATCGTGATTAATATTTGTTACTTCGGGAGAATATGCTGTTCCACCATTATCATTTATAAAGTGGAATATTTTCATCATATGGTCACGTTCTTCTTTAGATTGCTCGTAGAAGAATTCAGCACTATATACTAGTCCATTGTGATCGCACCAAGAGGCCATTGCAAGATAAGCTGCGGAAGACTGCGCTTCCTGTTTGATCTGTTTATTTAATAGATCTAAAACATCTACATTAATTAGTAGATTTTGTCTTACAAGGTCTTTCATAGGTTTTATTTTTATGTAAAATTACCTAAAAAAGAAGTAATTAGCTAATGGGAGAGTTAATTTAGAAGTAGTCTAATATCAAGCAAGAACCGAGTTGATTTCCATCATAGCGAAAGTTCCGCCTATTAATTCTCTTAGATCAAGGATCTCGTGTGTATTGAAAACAAAAAGATGTTCTCTATTACAAAGGCTTAAGACTTCTAGCCCATGCGGATTGATTCCGTTTAAATGATTCTCGATTTGAATAGAATTCAATTTGTGTCGAAAAGCCAATAATTGGCAGAACGAAAATTTCACCGTCTTATGCCCAAAGTCGATATAGAACTTTCGGTTATGGTCACACTGGCTAGCGACAAAGAATTTGGATGTATAAATCGCATTCATCTGTGGCCAAAATTAATTTTAATTTAGAATAAATCCAAATATCAAATCTTAATTTGTCGACTTATTTGTTGATTTAACGAAATAAAGGTTTCTGTACGCGAAACACCTTCGATGCCCTGGATGTTTTTATTCAATACTTTCATTAGGTGTTCGTTGTCCTTACAAAGTACTTTTATGAATATAGACCAATTACCAGTGGTATAGTGACATTCGATAACTTCTGGTATTTCTCTCAGCTTATTCACGGCAAGTGGATTGCTAACGGCCTTATCTAAGTAAACACCAACATAAGCCATCGTTTTGTAGCCTAGTAACTTTGGATCTATAATTAGTCTGGAGCCTTCAATTAGTCCAGATTTTTCTAATTTTCTAAGTCTTTGGTGCACTGCGGCTCCTGTAATCCCGATGTTTTTTGCAATTTCTAAAATTGGTCGTTTGGCATCTTCCATTAAGAAATTAAGGATGGTTTTGTCGATACCATCGATAACGACATTTTGGTCTATAATCTTCATTTGGTTGTGGTTATAAAGCTAAAATAGGAAAAAAGATTTCATTTCCTAATTGCTTACACCACCTATTGCGTTATAGCCTAAGTAGTTCGTTTGCTTTTCTTTAAAAATGATACCGTTTTGTTGAAGTTCTTTTAAAATGGGCTTGTAAACTTCCCTCGAAATTGGCAAATGCACACCTGGAGTGGTAATTTCTTTTTTTAGAATTTTTATTGTCGCGATGCCAACAGTTAATCCTACGGTTTTAGCCATTGCGGTTTCTGTTTGATTTTTGCCAATGCATACCATAGTGGCGTCAATCTGTTTTTTATCGCCATCAAGTTCATATCCAAACTTATGATACATTACGAGCATATCTTTATCTTCTGAAGATAATTTCCATTGTTCTTCAAGAATTTTCTGAAGTGCCTGCGCCGGTGTTGCATCTTTTATTCCAATAGTCTTTTTAGGGTTAAAGAGATCTAAGTCTAGTAACTTTTCCCATATAATATCGTCTTGATCGATCTTAAGATTGTGTCGCAATTTTAGCTCAACCGAATCTGTTGGGGAATAGGGAAGGAAAGAATTTACAAACTCTCTATAAGTCATGTTTTCTGAGTTTTGCATTTTGAAACTATCATCCGTCATCCCCAGTTGTACAAACATGTTCCAGGCTCGGCTAAAACCTACCCGGCGTATCGTGCCGCGGTAAAGTGTTAGGACATCGTCGAGTCCGTAAGCTTCGCGATAATCTAAAGAATTGCGATTGGCGTAAGCTTCAAATCTGCCATAATTTTCAATGTCTAAAAACTCTGTTCTTCTAAACAACCGGTGATAAGGAATGTATTTGTATTTGCCTTCCTGAATAAATTCAGCAACACCACCTTGCCCGGCAACCACTACGTTTCTAGGATTCCATGTGAATTTATAATTCCATAAATTGGTATCACTTTCAGGAGCTATAAGTCCGCCACAAAAAGATTCAAACATAATCATTTTCCCTCCATCATCTCTAATTCTGTCAATCACCTGCATGGCACTCATGTGATCTATTCCGGGATCAACGCCAACTTCATTCATAAATATAAGTCCGGCCTTTTTCACTTCAGCATTTAGAGCTTTCATCTCTGCACTTATGTAAGAGGCAGTAACCAGATTCTTTTTCAATTTAAGACATGCTTTGGCGATTTTTATATGAAATCTTGCCGGTAGCATGGAAATTACAATAGCTGCCGAAGCGATATGTTTTTCGAGCGCTTCAGGCTTAAAAATATCGAATTGAACTGCGCTGCAGTTTTGGTGATTTTGAATGGCTTTTTCTGCAGCAGCTAATTCCTTATCAGCAACAATAATTTTGAAGTTTTCTTCTAAAGATTTTTCAGAAAGATAGCGAATAAGGACGGCGGTAGATTTTCCTGCACCAATTAAAAGGATTTGTTTCATAATTGATTTAGTTTTGTGTAGCGATTAACTAAGGTATTAAAACTTATGACACGTAGATTTTTAATTACGGGAGGAATATTTGGCATGCTAGCAGTTATTTTTGGTGCTTTTGGAGCGCATGGATTAAAGAGTGTGCTAGATGCAGAAACCTTAAATTCGTTTGAGACCGGTGTAAAATATCAAATGTATCATGCGCTTTTGTTTATTGCTTTAGCCAATTTTGGAAAAATTCAGACTACTATTTTATATTGGTTCTTCTGTATAGGTGTTATATTTTTTAGCGGATCTATTTATTTACTGAGCCTGGATCAGTTAGCTGGATTAGATCTTAGTAGCATCGCATTGGTGACTCCGCTTGGAGGAGCTTTTTTAATTGTTGGTTGGACACTTCTTATATTTAAAGCGTTTAGGTTAAATTATCAATAATTTATTCTTTAAAATTAGTTATTTTATTGAAGATTTCTAAATTTGTCTGTAGTTACGAACTACATAAACAGATGAATTATGGATTCTAAAGGCATAGTTTCGAAAACGATTGCGTTGAGTAAGTACGGAATTGAAAATGGCAACGTAAATTATCAATTATCACCTAAAAAACTTCAAAAAATAACTATTGAAAAAGGCCAAGGTGAAGAAACGAAGAATGGTGTACTCGCTATAAAAACCGGTAAGTTTACCGGAAGATCTCCCAAAGATCGATTTATCGTTGAAGATGAAGTTACTAAAGATCAGGTATGGTGGGGAGATATTAATATTCCGTTCTCAGCGTCCAAATTCGATAAATTATATAATAAAGTTACGAAGTACCTTTCGGCTAAGGAGCTTTATGTTAGAGATGCTTATGCATGTGCCGATCCACAATATCGTCTAAATATTAGAGTTATTAACGAATATCCATGGTCTAATATGTTTGCCTACAACATGTTCTTAAGACCTTCGGAAGAAGACTTAGAAAAATTCGAAGAAGATTGGGTTGTTATAAATGCTCCCGGTTTTAAAGCAAATCCTGAAGTTGACGGAACGCGACAGGAGAATTTCGCAATATTAAACTTCAATAAAAAGATTGCTTTAATTGGTGGCACTGGTTATACGGGAGAAATTAAAAAAGGAATTTTTTCAGCATTAAATTTAATTCTGCCTGTTTACAAAAACACATTGCCAATGCATTGCTCGGCAAATGTAGGAGAGCAAGAAGATACTGCCATATTTTTTGGATTATCGGGTACAGGAAAAACCACACTTTCTGCCGATCCTAAACGAAAATTAATTGGGGACGATGAGCATGGCTGGTCGCCGGAAGATAAGATCTTTAATTTTGAAGGTGGTTGCTATGCAAAGGTTATTAATTTATCCAAGGAGAATGAACCCGATATTTTCCAGGCTATTAAACCTGGTGCAATTTTAGAGAATATTGTTTTTAAGGATGGGGAGGTTGATTATTCTGATACCAGTATTACGCAAAATACCAGAGTAAGCTATCCAATTGATCATATTCAAAATATTCAGAAACCATCTGTAGGCGAAAATCCTAAGAATATTTTCTTTTTAACTGCCGATGCCTTCGGAGTACTGCCTCCATTAAGTAAGCTGAATCCCGGGCAGGCTGCCTATCATTTTATAAGTGGCTATACCGCAAAAGTGGCAGGAACAGAGGAAGGTATTAATGAACCGAAACCAAGTTTTTCAGCATGTTTTGGAGCTCCTTTTATGCCGTTACACCCTACAAAGTATGCCGAAATGCTAAGTGCGAAAATGAAAAAAGCCAATGTGAATGTATGGTTAGTAAATACAGGCTGGACAGGTGGACCCTACGGGATAGGCGAACGGATGAAATTAAAATACACCAGAGCTATGATCGATGCTGCCTTAGCGGGAGTTTTCGAAAATATTAATTTTGAAAAAGAGGAATCTTTCGGTCTGGAAATTCCTAAAGAATGTCCAAACGTGCCATCAGAAGTTTTAAAGCCCAGAAATACCTGGAGTGATAAAGAAGCTTACGACGAAAAAGCGGAACATTTAGCTAATAGTTTTGTGAAAAATTTCGAAAAATTTGAGAAATATGCTAATCCTGAGATTTTAGCGGGAGGTCCTGTTAATTACGAATATAACTCTTAGTCTTTTTAATTAGTTGCTTTCTTCAACAAAAAATCCGGTGTTTGATTGACAAAGCACCGGATTTTGATTTTTATAGAAGTAAAAATTTATTTCTTATTAACTTCTGCAATGTATTTGTTAAGAGCCATCGTCATAGAAGGAGTCTCTGATGTTGGCGCTTTTATGTCTACTGTTAATCCGTGATCTTTCGCTGCTTTAATCGTAGTGTTACCAAAAACAGCAATTCGGGTATTGTTTTGTTTAAAATCCGGGAAGTTTTCAAATAAAGATTTGATTCCGCTAGGACTAAAAAATACTAGAATATCGTAAGTTACTTCGCTAAGATGAGTAAGATCACTTACTACCGTTTTATAAAAAACTGCTTGTTTCCATTGCACGCCTAACTTATCTAAAGTTTTAGGAATTACAGGTTTAAGCATGTCTGAAGATGGTAGCAAAAATTTCTCGTTCTTATATTTTTTTATAAGAGGAGATAATTCTTCAAAAGTACGTTTACCAACGTAAATTTTTCGTTTTCTGTAAACTACGTATTTCTGTAGGTAATAGGCGACTGCTTCACTAAGACAAAAATACTTTAGAGAATCTGGCACTTTAAACCTCATCTCTTCAGCAACTCTAAAAAAGTGATCCACAGCATTTCTACTGGTAAGTATTATGGCAGTATGCTTAGAAAGATCTACTTTTTGTTGTCTAACTTCCTTAGAAGAAACACCTTCTACATGTATAAATGGGATGAAATCAACTTTAACCTTTAGCTTTTCCTCCAGTTCAAAATATGGAGAGTTTTCTATTTTAGGTTCTGGCTGAGAAACCAAAATTGTTTTCACTTTCATATATCAATTCTTTATCAGATCGTTTAATAAACTACAATCAGTTTATATAAAATATAATAAGGGGCAATTTCGAGAGCGCAAAGGTACAAAATAAAATAAAACCAGTTGCCTGTTATTAACTTTTGATGTTGTTTAAAGATGTTAAATATACCTGTTAAATTTGCTAGAAGTATAAAGCCACCTATCCCATAAACCCATAAATCAGTAATATTTATGGTGTAAATTAATAAAAGCGTCATCGGGAAAATTAGTAATGCGATGTAGTTCCGATAGCTTAATTTCTGAAATAGATAGAGGTCTATCGCCTGATCCATATCAAAAATATTAGAAAGAATTTTCTCAACTCCGAATTTAAGAAGTATGAAACATACATAAGCAGTAAGAATCCTAATGTAAATGAATATATAATTCTCTGCAGGAGGACTATTGTAAAACTTATAAAACCAGAAAATAAGAACCGAGACTGAGAGCGCATTCACGCTGAATAGCAAAATGTTAAATCCATGAAAAGGATTGTTCTCTTTTCCTCTAAACAGCATAAATTTGTTGGAAGTGAGTATGGAAAGGAATTCGTTAAAACGATTCGTGTAAAGGTTCCTAACGATTACAATCATTATAAAGCAGATCAAAAATATGATGGTAATCCAATCTAAAGGTTCGGTATAACGTTCTATGGTCTGCACACTATTTTTTTTGCAAATTTAAAGTAATGCGAGAAAAACTAAGCTTAAAAACAAAAGAAAGCAAAAGCATGGTTTAAAATCCCTACATTTGTGCAAAATTTGATAGAATGGTTCATGGGCTAATTATAATACCCACGTACAATGAAATTGAAAATATTGAGCGGCTGGTAAGAAATATTTTTTCCCAACAGCGCAAATTTCATATTTTGGTGGTGGATGATAGTTCACCCGATGGTACCGCAACCAGAGTAAGAACGTTACAGGCAGAGTATCCTGATTCACTTTTTCTTGAAGAGCGAAAAGAAAAAACGGGCTTAGGTACTGCTTATATACATGGTTTTAAGTGGGCCTTAAAAAGGGAATATGATTACGTTTTTGAAATGGATGCCGATTTTTCCCATAATCCCAACGATCTTATACGTTTATATAATTCTTGTAAAAGAGAAGATGCAGATGTGGCAATAGGATCCAGATATGTAACCGGGGTTAATGTGATTAATTGGCCTATGAATAGGGTCTTAATGTCTTGGCTCGCTTCTAAATATGTTCGGTTAATTACTGGTATGGACATTCATGATACCACGGCGGGATATGTTTGTTATAAGCGAGATGTTTTAGAGCAGATCAAGTTGGATAAAATACAATTTGTGGGCTATGCATTTCAAATAGAGATGAAATTTAAATCTCATCTATTGGGATATAAGATTACTGAAGTTCCAGTTATTTTTACCGATAGAACCAGAGGAACCTCCAAAATGAGCGGCTCAATTATTTATGAAGCTGTCTTTGGAGTAATAAAAATGAAAGTAAAAAGTCTGTTTAACAGAAGAAGATAGTGATGAAGAAAGTCCTGATAAAAAACGCCAAAATCGTAAACGAAGGCAAGATTACAGAAGGTGACGTTTTTATAGAAGATGGAATTATAAGAGAGATTGCTGAAACCATTAGTGCAAAATCGCCAGATGTGCAGATTTTTGATGCTGAAGGAAGTCATCTTTTACCTGGAGTTATTGATGATCAGGTACATTTTAGAGAACCTGGTTTAACTCATAAAGAGGATATCGAAAGAGGAAGTAAGGCAGCCGTGGCTGGTGGGATTACTTCATTTATCGAAATGCCTAATACGCTACCACAAACCACTACGATAGCTGAGCTCGATAAGAAATTTCAGCTGGCGGCCGAAAAGTCTTACGCGAACTATTCTTTTATGTTTGGCGGTACTAACGATAATTTAGAAGAAATACTAAAGGTTGATCCTAAAAAGACAGCAGCTCTAAAATTGTTTTTAGGTTCTTCTACCGGTAATATGTTGGTGGACGATCAAAAAGTATTAGAGGAAATTTTCTCGAAGTCGCCATTAATGATCGCAGTACATTGTGAGGACGAGGCGACGATACAGAATAATCTAAAGGAATGTATAGAGCGTTATGGCGACGATATTCCAATAGAGCTTCACCCCAAAATAAGAAGTGAAGAAGCTTGTTATAAATCTTCTTCAAATGCAGTAAAGCTTGCTAAAAAAACCGGAGCGAGATTACATGTCTTTCATGTTTCTACGGCTAAGGAGTTAGAGCTTTTCAGCAATAAAAAACAATTAAAGGATAAAAAGATCACTGCAGAGGTTTGCATTCATCATCTTTGGTTTAACGATACTGATTATCAAAAAAAGGGTACGTTTATTAAATGGAATCCTGCTGTAAAAACAGAGAAAGATCAGGAAGCTTTAATGAAGGCTTTAAACGAGGATAAGTTAGACGTTATTGCGACCGATCATGCTCCTCATACCAAGCAGGAAAAGCAAAATCCATATACTAAAGCGCCAAGTGGCGGCCCATTGGTACAACATGCATTGCCGGCAATGCTTCAGTTTTATCATCAGGAGAAAATAACTTTAGAGAAGATTGTAGAAAAGATGTGTCATAATCCTGCAATATTGTTTAATATTAAAGATCGTGGTTACATTCGTGAGGGATATAAAGCAGATTTAGTGCTTGTAGATCTTAACGCACCATGGCAGGTAAAATCTGATAATATCTTGTACAAATGTGGATGGTCTCCTTTTGAAGGAGTTACCTTTAAATCTAGAATCACCCATACTTTTGTAAACGGGAAATTGGTGTACAAGAACTTTAAGCACCAGCCTTTTGCGAATGTGGCACAGCAATTGGAGTTTGATAGATAATGAGATTCTTTAAGTACAGCCTGATTTTTGTAATCTTTATTGGTATTTCTTGCCAGGATGTAAAGCATGTAAGTAAACCAAATAATCTTATTCCTCAGGATAAGATGGTGGATATACTTACAGAGATTGTTTTGGTGAATTCCGCGCGAAATTATAATAAGGTTATGTTGGAAAAAAGCGGAATAAAACCTAATCAATATATCTACCAAAAATTTGCTATCGACAGTGTTCAGTTTGAAAAAAGCAACGAGTATTATTCTGAAAATTACAACGACTACGTAAGTATTTTCGATAAAGTGAAAGACTCACTTGATGCTCTTAAAGAACATTATAATAAGCTAACTGAAGAGGAGAAGAAAATCGAGGACTCTTTAAACAAGATCAAATTAGATAAAAACCGACCAGATTTAAAAAAGGAGATCGATTCTATCGAAGTTGAAGTTGATAGCATTGCTAAGGACAGCGCAGATGCAGCAATATTGGATAGTATAAAAGCTAAAGAAACTACGCGACTTAGAAAGGCTACACGTTAAGATTTTTATTTTACTTTTTGATCTTTTAAAAAGTAGCTTCCGGTTTCTTCGATTACTTTTTCTATAGGAGTAAATTTAAAAATAATATCCTTTTTAATTTTCTTATTATCGTAAGTAGATTTTTGGAAAATTCCAGAAATATCGCTTTTGGTGATACTTTGTTTAACTCCGAAAATAGATGCTATTTTCTGAAAGAACCAGCCCAAAGCAATCATCCATTTTTTTAGAGGTTTTGTGGGTTTTAGTTTATTGATACTTTCTGCAGTAAGATTAAATATTTTCTGAAAGCTTAGATTCTCTGCTACTAGTATAAATCGTTCATTATAAATTTCTGAAGCCATTAATTTTAGCATGGCATCAACTACATCTTTTACACCTACAAAGCCTGTAACTTTAGGGAAATGATAGTTTAGTCCGTTTTGGATGCGGGTAAAAATCTGTCCGCTTCCTTTTTTCCAAAATCCAGGTCCAAGAATCACTCCAGGGTTTACAATTATAACTTTTACACCTTCCTGCGAAGCTCGCCATACTTCAATTTCAGCACCATATTTAGAAATAGCATAATCGCTGTTATTTGCTTCAGGATTCCAATTGGTGATTTCCGTAGTAGGTTCAGAAGAAATTACAGGCTTGCCTAAACTTGCAATACTGCTTACATAACAAAGCTTATCCACTTTGTTAGCAATGCATTGATTAACGATATTCGCGGTTCCTTCGATATTAATTTTTCGTAAGGCTTTTTCATCTTTAGGATTAAAAGAAACCAGTGCGGCACAATGATAAACTTGCGTTATATTTTTAAAAACATCGTTTAATTGAGGAATGTTGGTAATTTCAGCAACAACCCATTCAATTTTTTTGAAATATCGTTCTGCTTCTTCCTTAGAATGATAGTACGAAAATACCTCTAGCGTTTTATGCAAATCGCTTGTAGCGCGATGTGTGGCTCTTATATGCTGTTTTTCTTCTGCTAGTTTTAAAAGCAAATGAGCGCCTACCAAACCAGTGCCTCCTGTTACTAAAATCATGTGGTAAATATAATTAAAGCACTTAGGAAAAATAAGAGTAAATGGTATCTTTACAGCTGTTTTAAGAACAAATTGTTAATTATGAACAAAAATTTTGTTGAAGAGCTTACCTGGCGCGGTATGATTCACGATGTGATGCCGGGAACAGAGGAACATTTAAACGAAGAAATGCGTGCTGCTTATGTAGGTATCGATCCAACGGCAGATTCGTTACATATTGGTCACCTGGTTGGTGTAATGATGTTACGTCATTTTCAATTAGCCGGGCATAAACCGTATGCATTGGTTGGTGGAGCAACAGGAATGATTGGTGATCCTTCTGGGAAATCTGCAGAGCGTAATCTTTTAGATGAAGCTACTTTAAGACATAACGAGAACTCGATTAAAGAACAACTTTCAAGATTTTTAAATTTTGATGGAGCTGAAGAAAACACTGCGGTTTTAGTGAACAACTACGACTGGATGAAGGACTTTTCGTTCCTTGGTTTTATTCGAGATGTAGGGAAACATATTTCTGTAAATTATATGATGGCCAAAGACTCGGTAAAAAAACGTCTATCTTCAGATGCTTCAGAAGGGATGTCTTTTACAGAGTTTACTTACCAGATGGTGCAAGGTTACGATTTTCTACATTTGTTTAGAGAGCATAGCTGTACGCTGCAAATGGGAGGTAGCGACCAATGGGGAAACATCACTACGGGAACAGAGATGATTCGTCGAATTGGTGAAGGCAAAGGATACGCTCTTACCTGCCCGCTAATTACTAAAGCCGACGGAACAAAATTTGGAAAGACTGAAGGCGGAAATATCTGGCTGGATGCTAATAGAACTTCACCTTATAAATTTTACCAATATTGGTTAAATACCAGTGATACTGATGCCGAAAAATATATAAAGATCTTTACATTTTTAAGTAAAGAGGAAATTGAAGAATTGACGGCAAAGCATCAAGAAGCGCCTCATTTAAGAGAACTTCAAAAAGTATTGGCGAAGGAAGTTACTATAATGGTGCATTCTGAAGAAGAGTATAACAATGCGGTAAAAGCTTCGGAAGTATTATTCGGAAAAAGTACTGCGGAAGATCTAAAATCTTTAAATGAAGCAACCTTTTTAGATGTATTTGAAGGCGTGCCTCAAGCTGAAGTTTCCAGAGCTGATGTTGAAGCAGGTTTAGATATGATTGCTGCACTTTCTGCTAAAACCGGATTTTTGAAATCTAACGGAGAAGCAAGAAGAGCTTTAAAGGAGAATTCAGTTTCAGTAAATAAAGAGAAAGTAAAAGAAGATTATAAAATTACCTTGGACGACTTGATTAATAACAGGTATGTAATCCTGAATAAAGGGAAAAAGAATACGTATATCCTGGTTGTAGCTTAAGTTGAATACCTTTTATATTGGCTAGCAGTTAAAATAAAAAATCCCCTTCTAAATTTTAGAAGGGGATTCAACTAACTAACCAATCTAATATGAAAATTTTATTCGCTAAAATAGGTAGGGTATTAATCATCTATTCTGCTGAAGATAAGTCGCAAGGAAAACGATTTGCTTACAATTAGTTTGAAATTATTTTTAGTCTTGCACTCAGCTTACAAAACCATAAGGTTGCACCCGCGAATATCGCTATTATCAAAGCGTCCTAAAATTTCTACTTTTCCATCTTCATTAATTTTTCCTAGATCCTGAGTAGCAATAAAAGAGCAGGAATTAATATTCGCAAGATCGATAACATTTATTCCGCCAGTTTTCCCGTTTTTTACGGGAGATAAAGCATCTTCTGGATCCCGAATTAAAAGATCCATCCAAGGCGGGCATTCAAATACGCCATTGCCTTTAGAGTAGGCTTGTGAGAGTAATTCAGTCATCCCATATTCGCTATGTATGGTATCAACGCCAAAACCTTTGGCAAGTATACTGTGAAGTTCCTCTCTAATCATTTCTTTACGCCGACCTTTCATTCCACCAGTTTCCATTACGATGGTGTTTTTAAGGTCAAATTGGTGATTTTCTACAAGATCGAGTAAAGCAAAAGAAACGCCAATTAGCAGCGTTTTTTCGCCATTCTTATCGAGCTCAACGAGCTTGTGTTTTAATTCCTCGAGATTGTGTAAATAGAAGCCGCTTTCTTTTTTTTGACTTTGCTGAATAAGATGTTCTGCCATATAGATAAGCGAAGAACCTTCGCGTTCTAAATAAGAAGGTAAAAGTGCTAAAATGGTAATATCTTCGGCAGAACCATAGAATTGCTGAAATGCTTTTTCGAAACTTTGCTCGTAGATGTACAGATCGGTAACCAAATGCTTACTGGTTTTATTTCCGGTGGTTCCACTGCTGGTAAAAGTGATCTCTATTGGTTTATTTTCTGAAAGTACAGTGTGACTCTTAAAAAACTCAATAGGTAAGAAAGGAATATCCTCTAATTGCTGAACGTTATCTGGAGTTTTATGTAAGTGGTTGCAGAAATCGTGATAGGTTTTGTTATTCTTATACTGAAATTTGAAGATTTCAAGACTTATTTTTTTAAAATCAGTTTTAGACTGAATATCAAAAATTTTGCTTTTCTGCATTGTCTGCAATTTTTAAGCAAAGTTAGAAAGAATAAAAAATAAAGGAATAGTTAATCGCAATAATAAAGCTTTTCTTTTTCTTGGGGAAGAACGTCGTGGGCCGAAGCCTCTCCTCTTCATTTAATGATGAGCTTGCGCGTAGCAATCTCATTCTTTTCTTTGATCTTTACAATGTAAATACCGGCATCTAAAGAAGAGATGTCAAGTTCTTTACCAATAAGTTTAGTTTTCTTAATGGCTTTCCCGAGCACGTTGTAGATCTCGATTTCTTTGTCAAGATTTTTAGTGCTGGTGATATAAACTTTATCTCCAGATACAGGGTTAGGGTACATACTAAGACCGTCAATAGTCTCTTCAGTCCTTTTTTTAAGGCGCAGGTCACTTTCCTGAGCAGCTGCAGGAGCAGCTATCAGTAAAAATAAACCTAGGATAAGACTGTAGAGATATTTTTGTTTCATTCGTTCTTAGTCGATTGTTGCAAACTTACAATAAATATTGAAAAAATATCCCTAAAATTTGCATAATTAGAAGGTATGTATGTAGGCTAATTTTAAGAAGTTTATCTAATGAAAAACGGCTGCGAAAGGCAGCCGTTTTTTGTTGTTAATATTAGAAGAAATTAATCTTCATCTTCAGATCCCAAAGAAGGAAAATCGTAACCAGTCCAAGCGAATACAGAAACATCAGCTCCTGTGTTTCCAGCTTCTACTGTAATATCTGTAGCACCTGCATCTTTAATTGCTGTTGCATCGATACCTCCTAAGGCAGTTACATTAATAGAAGTTTCGCTAGATCCGTCCCCAGCATCATCAGTAAGGTCAATAAAATCACTGGCAGTTCCTGCATCTTCATCTTCTGCTGCAAAAATCGCAACAATTGCATTAGTTATAGTAGCAGAGCTTCCTCTTCTAATTTTAATCATATCTGCCATGTTGATGGTAGATTGATGGTAAAGAGTAAGTCCGTCAATAGTAGGATTAGATCTAGGAGAAGCATCTCTGTTGCTTTGATTACTATCAGCTTCTATTCCTCGAGGGTCTTCAGTTACATCGTTAAATCCAAATTCTCTAATACCGTAAAAGTTTTTACCATTTCCAGTCCAACCTTCAGTCCAGTCAAACCAATCATCTTTTGCATTTACAACTAATGCATTTGTAACATCAACAGTTCCACCAAACCATTCGATACCATCATCATCACCATATCTAACCATGATGTTGCTTATTGAAGTTCCGCTACCTACACCATAAAATGTAAAACCGTTAAATTCCTGATCACCATTAATTCTAGCACCAGTATATTCAAGAATCATATAGTCAATTATACCAGAGTTGTCGGTATCATCGTCACCACCGTATGAAATTCCAGCAACCTCAGTTTCCGCAACATCTCCAGAATTAATTTGCGCATATCCAGCAAGCATAACACCTCCCCAGTCACCAGATCTTGGGTTTTCTGCAGCTGAAGTTATCATGATAGGACTGTCTGCAGTACCTTGGGCATCAATTTTTGCACCTTGCGCAATTGCAATGTAAACATTGGTTCCACCGGCAAGAGCATTGATAGTTACTCCTGGCTCGATTGTAAGTGTAGCTCCGTTCATTACTTCTAAAGCTCCAGTAAGCATCCATTCAGTATCGGCGGTAATAGTAACATCAGCACGTACCTCACCTTTTAGATCTTCAGGGTCGAAATCTGGATCATCTTGAGAATCAATTACATCATCTTTTTCTTCTACGGCACCACCGTCGTCATCTGTTACTACTGGAGTGTCGTCATCTGTTCCCAGATTGTTGTCATCGTCACTAGAACAGCTAGTCAATAATAGCGCTAGTGCAAAAAAAGCATAAAATAATTTTAATTTTTTCATAAGTGTTTAATTTAATAATTGGGTTATATAAAAGTGTTTAGATTACATGGTTGGTTATAGACTGTAGCTAAGTCCCAACGAAAAGACAATTCCTTTATTAAAATTGTTAATTACGTTCGTTCCGCCATTAATATCATCCTGAGTTAATTGAAATTCCGGATCCAAAATATTTTGGACTTTGGCACTAACACCCCAATGCTTAGAGATAGTTCCTTTGGCGATAAAGTCTAATGTTGGAATACCAGTCTCAACAATATTACCTTGTTGCTGCACCCCTAAAGAGTAAATACGATCACTAAAATAGTTTAGAACAACAGATGACATTAAGTTGAAGTTAGTGCTATCGTAGTTGTAAGTAAGATCTGTATTAAGAACCCATGGAGATGCTCCTTCTAATTCATCTTCACTGTTTGTGAAATTAGTATTACGATTTGAAAGATCTTGTCTGGAATATAAATAAGATGTGTTTAAACCAAATGCTAATTCATGTTTTCTGTTCTCACTAGATTCAAGGTTGAAAATTGTTTTGCGAACTTCTAATTCGGCCCCTGCAACATCCGCTTCTTCCCCCGAATTAATATAAGATAATTGGTTAGCCGCAGAATTCACCTGTACGCGATTTATTGGATCTATAATTTTTTTGTAAAAACCGGTTAGAGATATGATTTGATTACCACCGAAATAAAATTCATATTTTAGATCTAAGTTATAATTATCCGAGGCTTCTAAATCTGGATTACCGAAACTGGAAAAATTCACATTTTCATAAAGAAATGGAGCGACTTCTTTAAACTGTGGGTATGTATACGTCTTACTTCCGGTAAGTCTAAGAATACTATTTTCATTAAAATTGTATTTTCCAGTAAAACTTGGTAGCAAATATGTATTTTCTAAAGTCGACGGATCGGTGTTACGATTATTTTCACTGCTTGATAAGTTTGTGTCCCAGTTTACATATTGTTTAATATGCTCCAGACGTAGCCCTGCATTTAATGTAAATGACTCACTGAATTGATAAAAAGCACTTGCGAATCCTGCGTGGATGTCTTTTTCTCCTTCATAGAAAAATGGGTCTAGAGGGTCAAAATCAGCTCCAAAACCACTATTAGTTACCAGCCTAAAAGTGCCATCAGTCAAATTTTGTTGGTTAAATATTAAATCTGGATTAGAGCGATCTATAACGATTGGAGAACCAAAATCGTGATTGAATTGTAAGAAGTCGAATCTTCTGTCTGTGTTTCTGTAATCGTAACCCAAATCAATTTTTCCTTTTGGCTCCTCGTCATTATCTATTACTCCGAAATTATAAGAGGTTTTTAAATGAGCAACAATTTCATTTTCTTCTAATTCTGAGAAGAAACGTAAATTGTAGCCGGGTGTTCCTACGGCGACGCGGTAATTGTCATTAGTTTGGTTGTAAACAAAAGTATTCTGTCTACGATCAGGTTCGTTCGCTCTAGTGATGTTGTAGCCTATTTTAGCTTCTAAATTAATTCTATCCGTCAAAGTAAACTCACTTAAGATCTGGTTTACTAGCACAGTATTATCATTTATCTGCTGTCTTTTTATATAAGCGGAATCGTCTGTTTCTTCAGATATATTTGCTGATTGCCCAAAATAATTACCAACGCTTTGGTTATTATTATGAATATATAGCGAGTTGAAACCTATATTATGATCCCCAAAGCCATAATCTACATTCGCCATTAAAATCTGAGAAACATTATATTGATATTTCTGAAAATCGAGATCACGAAGCGGTAATCCCTGTGCATTGATTTCTTTAGTATTTCCTTCGTTGTAGCTGTATTTACTGTCGAAAGATCCTATTAATAGAGTTTTTAAGCTGTTTTCTCCTATGTCGAATTTTTTCCCTATTTGGAAATTTGCATTCAGATTAACTTGAGAATTTTGGTTGTTTGGAGCCAAAGAGTTTTCGAAGCTATAATTGTCTAAACTGCTTATTGGGCTGTCTGAAGATAAACCGTACCCAAACCAGGATCCTCCATCCACAGTTTCAAAGTCTTTGCTTACTGCACGGGTATTGATTCCCGATCCAATTCCTAGCTGTATCGTTTCTTTGCCGTATAATTCTTTTGAAATGATATCAATATTTGCTCCAGCAAAATCTCCATACAAAGAACTTTGGAATGTTTTATTTATTCCAACACTATTAATAATATTGCTGTCAAAAAAATCTAGAGCGACGTTTTTGTATTCTGGATCTTCAGAAGGAAGAGGTAATCCATTAAGAGTGGTAGAGTTGTAACGGTCACCAAGACCTCTCACAAAGACATTTTTTACTCCTTCTTGTTTACTTACACCAGCCATCTTTGTTAAAGCGCCTTGGGCATCACCAACACCTTTTCTCGCTAATTCCTGTGCGCTAATGTTTTCGATCATTTCAATGGCACCCTTTTGTTCTAATAAAAGTGCAACTTCACTATCTCTTCTGGAAACTGTAGTAATTACAACTTCATCTAAAGATGCAGCACTGGCGCCTAAATCTGTATTTATTTCTGTAACTTTATCTGCAACCACCTGTACGTTTGGTATTTCTAAGGTCTCGTAACCTACAAAACTGAATACCACAGTGTAAGTGCCGGGCTCTAATTTGTTTAGGACGTACAAACCGTCATAGTCTGATGTTGTTCCTTTAGAAGTTCCTTTAATTGTTACGTTGGCAAACGCTAGTGGTTCACCGTTCATCTCGCGGTCGGTAAGCTTCCCTGCGATCGAACCTGTTGTTTCTTGAGCATTTACTACGATAGTAAGTAAAAATGCAATTAGTACTAAAAATTTATTCATCCCTTTGTTTGATTCTTGAGTGCAAATTAAAGGGGGGTATGTAAAGCTTGTGTTAACGGCAAATTAACGCTTTGTCATTTTAGTGTTATGTAAAGGTTACTAAATAAATGCTTAAATTGTAGGTTGAAATTAATAATTACATTTACCCCGTATTTGTTAAAATCTATACAATAAAATGAAGAAAAAAGACATCCGTATCCTTCTAGTAGACGATGAGCCAGATATTCTTGAAATCGTTGGCTATAACCTTTCTGCCGAAGGGTATCAGGTTATTACAGCCGATAATGGCGCAGATGCGGTAAAAGTGGCAAAAAAGAAAACTCCGCATCTTATAATATTAGATGTAATGATGCCGGGTATGGATGGTATTGAGGCTTGTGAACAAATGAGAAAAATCACTGAGCTTGATGAAACAATAATTACTTTTCTAACGGCAAGAGGTGAAGACTATTCTCAAATGGCCGGGTTTGATGCCGGAGCAGACGATTATATCACTAAGCCAATAAAGCCAAAAGTTTTAATTAGTAAGGTGAAAGCTTTATTAAGAAGGTTTAGAGATGAAGAAGCAACTTCTAACATCGTAAAGGTGGGAGAAATTGTAATTAATAGAGACGAATATAAAGTAGTGAAAAACAAAGAGGAAATGATTTTGCCTCGTAAAGAATTTGAGTTACTTTCATTATTAGCTTCTAAACCGGGTAAGGTCTTTAAAAGAGAAGATATTCTAGACAAAGTTTGGGGTAACGAAGTTGTTGTTGGCGGTCGTACTATCGATGTTCATATTCGTAAATTAAGAGAGAAAATTGGAGACGACAGCTTTAAAACCGTAAAAGGAGTTGGTTATAAGTTTGTAGTTTAATGGCAAAAAAATTTAAGAAGTCCTACACGTTCGCAATAAAGACCTCTTTGTACTTAACCTTATTTTTAAGCGGTCTTTGGGCTGCTTTTTCTTATTTATCAGGTAATTTTCATTGGTGGGCTTTGCTCGGCTTTGTTGCAGTTTGTTATATATTTTCTTTTTTTATCACTCAATATCGGGTAGAGAACTTTATCTATAAAAGGATCAAGAAAATCTACGATGATGTATCCTTGCTAGATTCCTCGACTTTAAGACCCAATCAGGTAACTACAGATATGGCTTCTTTAACCAGAGAAGTAGAGAAATTTGCCGAGCATAAAAAGTTAGAAATCGAAACTTTAAAAGTGCGTGAAAATTATAGAAAAGAGTTTATGGGAAATGTTTCTCATGAACTTAAAACACCACTTTTTACCGTTCAGGGATATATTTTGACTTTGATTGACGGTGCTATGAAAGATAAAACGGTGCGAAAAAAGTATCTACAACGTGCCAGTAAAGGAGTTGAGCGTCTAATCTATATTGTAAAAGATCTTGATATGATCACCAAATTAGAAACTGGTGATTTACATCTTTATATAGAAGATTTTAATATCGTAGAGCTTATCCAGAATACTTTCGATCTTCTGGAAATGAAAGCGGCCAAGAAAAATATCACCTTAACCTTCGATATGCCTTATCAAGAAGCCATTTTCGTGAAGGCCGATAAAGAGAGAATTCAGCAGATAATTACGAATCTTGTTGTGAACTCAGTTAAATACGGTAAAGAAGGAGGTACTACAGAAATTAGTATAGAAAACCTTATCAAAAACAAAGTTATTGTACGAGTGACGGATAATGGAGAAGGGATTGAAAAAGAAAATATTCCTCGTTTATTTGAGCGATTTTATCGCGTAGATAAAAGTGGTTCTCGTAAAGAAGGTGGCTCTGGCTTAGGTTTGTCTATAGTAAAACATATTATCGAAGCGCACCAGGAGAAAATTTATGTAGAAAGTGTGTTCGGAGTAGGAAGTGAATTTTCATTTACGCTCGAAAAGAGCAAAGAGATCCCGAAAAGAGTGATCGAAATGGATGCTTCTGAATCCTGAAAATTCTTCTAAATCATTCAATTTTTCTAAAGAGAAGTCATCTTGAGTGCAAAATGGAGCAATTACCAATTTCTGAAGTCTTTCCGCTAGATATTCTTGTTCAAACTGCCCTGGTGTAGGAATAAAAAACGCTTTTGCTTCAATTTTATTCAAATCCATAATCGTGGTGTAGCCAGATCTGGCAATAACTACATTGCAACTATTCAGGGCTTGTTGTAAAACAGCACCGTAAAGGTTATTCCGAATATTAATATTGGCGTTTTTTGATGAGATTTCTTCCGTAGAAAATACTCCGCGAATAAATAGAATTTTATTTTCTGTCTTTTCAAATACCTTCAGTAATCGCTGCTCTAAAAAGCTTCGTTGAGGTTCTGGACCAGATAAAATGATAAGATAATCATAGATTTTAGGCCAGGTTCGTTTTTCAATTCGGCTTAAAGGACCTATATATTTTATTGCTGAATTTTCAGTTTTCAAATGTCCTAGAATACCGCTTAAGTTTTTAGGCCCGGGATAATCGGGAACCCAACATTCGTCAAATTTTTCAATATACTTTTGTTGAATTTTACTGCTGAAATATGTGGTGCTGCCCGAGAGTACATTTAATTGGTGGGTTATAAATATACTTTTCAATTTTTTGCGTCGAACTCCCCAGCGATTGTCTGAAATTATTCCGATAATGCCATATTCTTTGACTATAATTTTAGTCGCTTTTTTTTCAGCCTTAATAGTTTTTAAAATTCGCGGACTATCAAAAAGTAACTTCCATTTTAAATTTTCTGGAGTTTTAGAATATTCAATATTATAAGAAGGTAGGCTTACACAAATAATGTGAGGAAATTCTTTTTGTAATAATTTAAGCGCATCACCATCTGAGGCTAAAATAGGCTCGAAGTCATTTTTTAATAACGCCTTAATTACAGGAATACACCTTGCGGCGTGGCCAAGCCCCCAATTTAAAGCAGCTACTAAAATTCTACCTTTATGCATACCACAAATATATGTTTGTATGAAGAACAGCGCGTTTTTGTCGATTAAAAAAACATCACCAAAGTTTTAAATATGACCTTTAGATTCACAATCCATCATTCCTAAAGCTGGAAATTATACAATTGTCAGCGCAGCTTTGCCAAAAACTCAAATAATATTCTATAAATTTGTCGAAACTCAATTTTTAACTGTGGGAAGTAAGAATAAATTAAAGCGTTTTAAAGATAACGAGGTATTTTCTAATGTAGTTCAACCTAAAAGAGAAGATTTAACTGATGCTCAGTTTGAATACAAAGGAAAATGGGGTAGTGATTTTTTCAAAAATGATAAGCCTATAGTATTAGAATTGGGTTGTGGTAAAGGAGAATACAGCGTTGGTTTAGCAGAGGCTTATCCCGATAAAAACTTTATTGGTATAGATATTAAAGGAGCTCGATTTTGGCGAGGAGCTAAAACAGCTTTAGAAGATGGGTTAGAGAATGTTGGGTTTTTAAGAACTCAAATAGAACTTATTGATCATGTTTTTGCAGAGAACGAAATTAGCGAAATTTGGATCACATTTCCAGATCCCCAGATTAAATATAAAAGAACAAAGCATCGTTTAACGAATGCGGAGTTTTTACAGAAGTATAAAAAGATCCTGAAGCCAGATGGAGAGGTAAATCTAAAAACCGATAGTGAATTTATGCATGGCTATACTTTGGGCTTGCTTCACGGTGCCGGGCACGAGGTTATTTATGCTAATCACCATGTTTATAAGAATGAAGGAGCACCAAAAGAGGTGACAGATATCCAAACTTTCTATGAAAAACAGTATCTTGAAAAAGGAAAACCCATAACGTATATTAAATTCAGAATAAAATAAAAGGTTTTTGGAAGAAGCACGGATTTTTCTCATCGTATATTTTGCTGCTCTTTTTGGAGTTTTGCCGCCCGGTCTTGTAAATATGACTGTGGCTAAAACCTGCATAGAACGCGGTAAGAAAAACGGAATGCTGGTCGCTATTGGCGCTTCTATAGTTATCTTAATTCAGGCTCTTGTGGCCGTTCTGTTAGCTAAATATATATTTGATCATCCTTTTGTGCAGCGCGTAATGCTAAGAGCTGCATTGGTGATTTTCATTATTTTAGGAGTATATTTTTTTATTCAGGCAAAAAATAAAAAAGGCGCTCCCTCTCATTCCAAGAAAAAAAATAAAAACAGTTTGTATAAGGGTATGCTAATCGCAGCCCTAAACATATTTCCGATTCCTTATTTCTGCGCGATTGCAGGCGGATTTAACGTAGGTGTGGGTGTAAGTTACAACTGGTTTAAAATTATAGCTTTTGCTATTGCAGCATCATTAGGAAGTTTTACGAGCCTCTATTTATATGTACTTTCTTTTATTAAGATTGAAAGTAAAGCAGAGAAATTCGCTAAATATTCTAATTACTTCATGGCTGGTCTAATGCTGATCCTGATCATCGTGACTATTTTTAGAATTTACAACTCATGAGTGCTAATGCCGGTTTTTTTGCAAAAGTCTACGAAGTTGCTTCTCAAATTCCGGAAGGACGTGTTACTTCTTACGGTGCCATTGCCAAATATTTAGGCGCAGCCAAAAGTGCAAGAATGGTTGGTTGGGCAATGAATGCCTCTAAAGATAGAGAAGAGGTTCCTGCGCATCGTGTGGTAAATAGAAATGGGATATTAACCGGTAAAATTCATTTTGGCGGCACAAATGCGATGCAACAATTGTTAGAAGCAGAAGGTGTCACAGTTAAAGATCTTAAAATTATAGATTTTGAAACTATATTTTGGGATCCCATGCAAGAGCTTTTTACTGAAGATAAGTAGCAGATAATTGTAAGGTTTTTGATTATTATCACACTTATTTTATGGTAATATGAATTCAGAAAAACTGAATTATTTGAGAAATACAAGAGTAGATCAATTCTTTGCAAAAGCTTCGTGTTCTTAGCATTTCAAGTTATATTTGCATTTAGAATCGGTCTAATTAGAAGATATTCTTACTGATAAATTTTATGAAATTAGATAGAAAAGAAATCATAAGTGCACTAGAAACTATTAGTGTTGCCGGAGAAGGCAAAAACATGGTAGAAAGTGGTGCATTGCAAAATGTAATGACTTTTGGTGACGAGGTTGTTGTGGATTTGGTATTAAGTTCGCCTGCTTTGCATATTAAAAAGCGAGCTGAAGTGGATGTGATGAAAACTATTCACGACAAAGTTTACGAAAAAGCAAAGGTTAAAGTAAATATTAAAATTGAAGCTCCCGAGACTGAAAAAAAGGCTCCTGAAATTAAAGGAAAAGCAATTCCCGGGATCAAGAATGTAGTTGCTATAGCTTCTGGAAAAGGTGGTGTAGGGAAATCTACGGTAACTGCAAATTTGGCGGTTACTTTATCTAAAATGGGCTTTAAAGTAGGTGTATTAGATGCTGATATCTATGGGCCTTCAGTGCCAATTATGTTCGATGTTGCTACAGAAAGACCACTATCGGTTAATGTAGATGGTAAATCTAAAATGAAGCCTGTAGAAAATTACGGGGTAAAGATTCTTTCTATAGGATTTTTTACCAAACCTAGCCAGGCTGTTATTTGGAGAGGACCAATGGCTGCAAAAGCATTAAATCAAATGATTTTTGATGCAGCATGGGGAGAATTGGATTTTCTTCTAGTAGATCTACCTCCAGGAACAGGTGATATTCATTTGTCTATTATGCAATCATTGCCAATAACAGGTGCAGTTGTTGTAAGTACACCGCAAAATGTGGCATTGGCAGATGCGAAAAAAGGAGTAGCAATGTTTCAGCAGGAGAGTATAAATGTACCTGTGCTGGGTATTGTAGAAAATATGGCGTATTTTACTCCAGAAGAGTTGCCAGAAAATAAATATTACATTTTTGGAGAACAAGGAGCTAAAAACCTTTCCGAAGATTTACAAATAGCATTTTTGGGAGAAGTGCCATTGGTGCAGAGTCTTAGAGAATCTGGAGATATAGGCCGTCCCGCTGCACTTCAGGAAAACACACCTCTAGAGGAGTCTTTTAAAGAAATCACCAGAAATATTGTACAAGAGACGGTAAAAAGAAACAAAAGCTTACCTCCAACCGAGGCGATTAAGATCACCACGATGGCTGGATGTAGTGCGGTTAAAACAAAGTAAATGACAAGCGAAGAAGTAAAATTTAATGTAGAAAAGGCATTAGCCGAAATCCGTCCTTTTTTAGAAAGTGATGGTGGAGATATCTCTTTGGTTGCAATTGAAAACGACCGTTTAGTAAAGGTACAGCTTGAAGGAGCTTGTGTTGGTTGTTCTGTAAATCAAATGACTTTAAAGTCGGGTGTAGAAATGACCATAAAAAAATATGCTCCACAAATAGAGGAAGTTATAAATATACAGAAGTAAATCATCGACTTAAGCCAAGAGAATGATTAAAACAGATATGATAATTGTTGGTGCCGGGCCAACAGGGCTTTTTACTGTTTTCGAAGCAGGATTGTTAAAGTTAAAATGCCATCTTATTGATGCTTTGCCACAGCCTGGTGGTCAATGTTCAGAAATTTATCCTAAAAAGCCTATTTACGATATTCCGGGATTTCCAGAGGTTCTTGCTGGTGATCTAGTGAGTAATCTTATGGAGCAAATAAAATCTTTTGAGCCGGGCTTTACTTTAGGAGAGCGTGCAGAGACAATCGATAAACAAGAAGACGGAAGTTTTATCGTTACTACCAATAAAGGAACTCAGCATCACGCACCAGTGGTCGTGATCGCAGGAGGTTTAGGTAGTTTTGAACCTAGAAAACCGCCTATTCCTACCATTACTGATTTTGAAGATAAAGGAGTGGCTTACATTATAAAAGAGCCAGAAATTTATCGTGACAAAAAAGTAGTGATCGCAGGTGGTGGAGATTCGGCATTAGATTGGGCGATCTATTTGGCAGATATTGCTTCAGAAGTTTCTTTGGTACATCGCCGGCAAGAATTTAGAGGCGCTTTAGATTCCGTAGAAAAAGTTGAAGAACTTTCTAAAATCGGGAAAATTAAAATGATAACCAATGCTGAGGTTGTCGATCTTCAGGGAGAAGAAAATCTTGAAGCGGTGGTCATTCGACATAAAGATACCGCCCGTGGTGAAGAAGTTAAGGAAGTAGATTGTTTTATTCCGCTATTTGGACTTTCTCCAAAATTAGGCCCTATCGCTGATTGGGGATTGGAGATTGAAAAAAATGCGATAAAAGTTAACAATTCTTACGATTATCAAACCAATATTCCCGGGGTGTATGCTATTGGCGATGTAAATACCTATCCTGGTAAATTGAAGCTTATTCTTTGTGGTTTTCATGAGTCAGCAATTATGTGCCAAAGTGCTTACCAGCGCATTTTTCCCGATAAAAAATATGTAATGAAATACACCACTGTTAGTGGAGTTAATGGTTTTGACGGAAGTAAGAAAGAGGCAAAGAAAGAAGTAGTTAAGAGTATAAGTTAATAAGTAGTACAAGCGAGGCGTAAAGCTTCAAAAAATAAAAAAATGTCTGATATAAAGATTACCATCATCGACAGAGAAGGAGAGGCACATACGGTAGATGCCCCTACAGATATGAATATGAATTTAATGGAAGTAATTCGTTCTTACGAGTTAGCGCCAGAAGGAACTATTGGTATTTGTGGAGGAATGGCAATGTGCGCATCCTGCCAATGTTATGTGATGAATTTAGAACATATGTTACCTGAGCAAAGTTTTGAAGAAGAAGATATGTTAGATCAGGCGTTTTTTGTTGAAGACAATAGTCGCTTAAGCTGTCAAATTCCAATCACAGAAGATTTAGATGGACTGGAAGTAAAATTAGCACCAGAATCAACATAATTGATTCTATCTGAAAATATATAACAATGCCGATGTGGGAAACCAATCGGCTTTGTTGTTATAGTTCTACAATTTCTTTTTCTATTCCGTCCCATAACTTGATACGGGCATCTAAAGCTTGTTTAGCAATGGTTTCTACTTCTTCCCATTTTTTACCGTCGTAAGCACATAAATGCTCAATCATTTCAAATGCCATTGGGCCATGCTCATCGTCATCTAGTTCTATGTGCCTGTCAAAATAATATTTAAAAAGCTCTAAATCTTTTTCAGGGAAATTTTGTTGAATATTGCTTATAATCGAAGTAAACATGCCGGGAATAAGACCTTCTCTTCCAAAGGTAAAAGCGGCAGCAATCTTGTGAGGTTTCCCTTCGGAAATTAATTCAAAAGTGAATTTCAGAAATTGCTTTATACTCCATGGTAACTCGCTCGTGGCAATAATCAAATAAATATCTGTACCGTGGATTACCTGGTCTAAAAATTTATTGATCTTGGTAGTATTTGCCCCAGCTTTTTGCATAGCATCAATATACATCTCATAATGACTCTGGTGCTTTCCGTAGAAATTAATATCGGTCTCTTCGGCAAGAACAATTTCGTTAATTAAATAGCGAGTTTCAGGATTACCTACCGGAAACCATGGATTAGTCGTTTTTGTTAAATTTTGTTGTAAAGCTTTTAGCAAAGACATAAAATCCCATACCGCATATACATGGTGCTCCATAAAAACCTGTAATTCCTTCGGAGACTTAATTTTGGAGTATAAGGAGTGGTTGAGTAAAGTTTCTACCTTAGGTTTTAAAACTTCATTAATGTCTTTAATCATGACTATGCTTAAATTTCCTACAAAAATACTAGCTAGGTTCGGATTTTAAAATAATAACACTCTTTTTAAATAATCTTGGCAACGATTTTCGCTAAATCTCTTTAAATTCGTTCTCACTATGATGGGATCAGTGCATTTACATATCATCGTTTTTTATTCAGAAAAATCTAAAGATTATCTTAGGGTAGAGGGTGTTGTGCCTAAAAAAGAGCTGAAGTTGAAATCTAAATGCTGTGAAAAATATAAAAAGGGAAAGCGCTGTAAACGCTGCCCTTGTTTTGATCTTCTATAGCAATTCTTATAAAGCGAAGCCGAAATTATCGAATTTCAGTTTTTTTAAAATGCCGAATGCCCTGTGATGTCAAGACCTGTTATTAGTAAATGGATGTCGTGAGTGCCTTCGTAAGTAATAACGCTCTCCAAATTCATCATATGACGCATAATGCTGTACTCTCCCGTAATTCCCATAGCACCTAGGACCTGCCGGGCATCTCTTGCTATCTTTAATGCCATTTCTACATTGTTTCTCTTAGCCATAGAGATTTGTGCTGAAGTTGCTTTGCCTTCATTTTTTAAGGTCCCCAGGCGCCATGCTAGAAGCTGAGCTTTTGTAATTTCAGTAATCATTTCAGCTAACTTTTTTTGCTGAAGTTGTTTTGTGGCAATTGGTTTCCCAAATTGAATTCTTTCTTTGGCATATCTTAAAGCGGTATCATAACAGTCCATTGCTGCGCCAATTGCTCCCCATGCAATTCCGTATCGGGCAGAATCCAGGCATCCTAATGGAGCTCCTAATCCGCTTTTGCCCGGTAATAGATTTTCTTTAGGGACTTTAACATCGTTAAAAGTTAATTCTCCGGTAGCACTTGCGCGTAGCGACCATTTACTGTGCGTCTCTGGAGTAGCGAAGCCTTCCATTTCTCGTTCCACAATAAGCCCGTGTATTCTTCCTTCTTCATTTTTAGCCCATACAATGGCGATATCTGCAAAAGGGGAATTAGAGATCCATAATTTAGCTCCGTTTAATAAATAATGATCTCCTTTGTCTTTAAAGTTGGTAACCATACCGCTTGGGTTAGAACCAAAGTCGGGTTCGGTTAAGCCGAAGCACCCTATAAATTCTCCTTTAGCTAATTTTGGAAGAAATTTTTTCTTCTGTTCTTCCGATCCATAAGTGAAAATCGGATACATTACCAAGGACGATTGAACTGAAGCGGTAGAGCGTATTCCACTATCTCCGCGTTCAATTTCTTGCATTATAAGTCCGTATGAAATCTGATCCAATCCAGAACCTCCATAAGTTTCAGGAATATAGGGTCCAAAAGCACCAATTTCAGCTAAACCTTTTAAAACAGATTTTGGAAATTCTGCTTTCTGCGCAGCATCCTCTATTATAGGACTAACATCTTTTTTAACCCAGGCTCGTGTCGCTTCACGAACCATTTTATGTTCTTCACTTAATAAATCATCAAGGTTGTAATAATCTGGTGCAGTAAAAAGATCTGGTTTCATGCTAATGGATTTAATATCCTTAACGTAAGGATTATGTATGAAAATTAATGAATAACTATTATATCTCAAATATTATTGAGGTAATTTTAATTGAAAAGTTATTTACCTGTATACATCTTATAATTCTCTGACAATTTGATAAAAAGCGAGATGTTAAGCAATGATGTAGTCTATTTTATTAGCTATATATTTGTATCTTATATTATTATATGACATTTAAAGAACTGGGTGTTATAGACCCAATTTTGAAAGCACTAGAAGAGAAAGGTTATTCAGAGCCTACTCCAATTCAGCAACAAGCCATTCCTGTTTTACTAAAAGGAAAAGATTTATTAGGATCTGCTCAAACAGGTACAGGTAAAACTGCTGCTTTTACAATTCCTATTTTACAATCTTTGGTAGAGGGTTTTCCTCCCAAAGGGAAAAGAAAAATAAGAGCGCTTATTATCACTCCAACTAGAGAGTTGGCTATCCAGATTGCTGAAAATATCGATACCTATTCAAAATATACAGGTATTCGAAATACGGTAATATTCGGCGGAGTTAAACAACATCAGCAAGTCAGGAAATTACAGAGTGGTGTAGATATTCTTACAGCAACACCTGGAAGGTTACTAGATTTGATTAGTCAGAATTTCATTTCCCTAAGTAATATTGATCATTTTGTGTTAGATGAAGCCGATCAAATGTTAGATATGGGCTTTGTGCATGAGATCAAGAAAATCCTGAAAAAGTTGCCTAAAGAACGCCAATCGCTTTTCTTTTCTGCAACTATGCCGAAATCTATTATTGATCTTTCTAAACAAATTCTAGGTGATTTTGAACGTGTGAATATTGCACCTAAGAAAACTACTGCAGAGCGGGTAGATCAAGCGGTATATTTTGTTCCGAAACAGAACAAAGTTAAATTACTTGTCCATTTATTAGAGACGGAGCCTTTTGATACAGTACTTATATTTTCACGAACTAAACATGGCGCTAATAAGATTGTGAAAAAACTTAGTCAGTCTGGTCTTCAGTCGGCAGCAATTCACGGTAATAAGTCCCAAAACCAGCGACAAAATGTGCTGAATGATTTTAAGGACGGAAAGATAAAAGTCTTAGTGGCTACAGATATTGCTGCGAGAGGTATTGATGTTTCTCAGCTTTCTCTTGTGGTGCAGTTTGATTTGCCAAATGTTGCAGAAACTTATGTGCATAGAATTGGAAGAACAGGTCGTGCTAAAGCTAGTGGAAGCGCAATTGCTTTTTGTGATACAGAAGAACGCCCTTATTTAAAATCTATAGAAAAGCTTACAGGGCAACGATTGCCAGTAATTGATAATCATGATTTTAAAGAAGTATCTGCTGAAGCTAAAGCTGCTCAGGGAGCTGGTAAAACACAGAATAAACCGCGAAATAACTCAAGAAGAAATAAGAAATCCAAACCCAAAAGATAGGTTTATTTATAGCGCTAAATAAAAATCCTTTACTAATTTCTTATAATCGTCAGTATATTGATGCCTTTCTATTTCGATGGTCAATTCGTCCTTCTGAATTTCAGTGTCGTTTAAACCTAGTAATATGAGGCATCTTTTTATTTCTGAATCAGGATTTCCTTTTACGTAAGTCATTTTTTCAGGATATAATTTGAAGTTTTTGGCTGTGTCTAGAAATTTATCTTCTTCATTCTTCGGAATAATAACCGCTAATTTTCCTTTTTCTGAAAGAAGATAGGTGCTTCCTTCTAATAATAATTCAAAAGGAAGGGCATCCTGAAATCTTGCCATATCGCGTTCCTTTAAATTCGTTTTGTAATCTGAATTATAAAAAGGAGGATTCGATATAATAAGATCATATTTTTCCTCTTCCTGCATTTCTTCGACAAATTCACTAAATTCAGCATGATAGCAGAAAAGGCGATCTCCCCAATCGCTAGCTTCAAAATTCTCTACGGCTTGCTCGTAGGCATTTTCGTCAATTTCTAAAGCGTCGATAAGTTGAGCAGGTGATCGTTGTGCTAGCATAAGCGAGATTATACCAGTCCCTGTGCCAACATCTAATATGCTATCCAAAGTTTCAGGCAGATCTACCCAGGCGCCAAGAAGAACACCATCGGTGCCTATTTTCATAGCGCATCTATCTTGATGAACTTCAAATTCCTTAAATCGAAATGGTTTTTTAGACATGGTTTGAAAATAAAAAAACCGCTTCAATTGAAGCGGTTTTTGATTATATATTTTAAAAAGAAATTACTCTCCTAAAGCAACTCTTTCAAAAGCAACAACGGTAAGATCTGAATCTACAGATTTAACGTATTGCGCAACACTTTGTTTGCTGTCTTTAATAAACGCCTGGTTTACTAAAGTATTATCTTTAAAGTAACGTTTAATTTTTCCTTTAGCAATGTTGTCTAACATTTCTTCTGGCTTACCTTCCGCTCTTAATTGATCTTTAGCAATTTCTACTTCTTTATCAATTACTGTTTGGTCGATACCTTCTTCGTTAAGTGCAACTGGATTCATTGCAGCAGCTTGCATAGATACATCTTTAGCAGCATCTTCTGCACCTTCTACATTTTTAGAAAGACCAGTTAAAACAGCTATTTTGTTACCAGCGTGAATGTAAGAACCTACAAATGGAGCTTCTAAAGTTTTAAAAGCACCAATTTCAATTTTCTCTCCGATTACACCAGTTTGCTCAGTTAATTTATCCTGAACAGAAGTTCCGTTGTAATCTGCAGCTAAAAGTTCTTCTTTAGTAGAAACAGTTAATGCAAGTTCAGCGAAATCATTAGCTAATTTTACGAAATCATCGTTTTTAGCTACGAAATCTGTTTCACAGTTAAGAGAAATTACGATTCCTTTAGTGTTATCTGCATTTACTTTTGCAATTGCAGCACCTTCAGCAGAATCTCTATCGGCTCTCTTAGCAGCTACTTTTTGTCCTTTCTTACGAAGAACTTCAATAGCTTTATCAAAATCACCATCAACTTCAACAAGAGCTTTTTTACAGTCCATCATTCCTGCTCCTGTAGCTTTTCTTAATTTATTTACTTCAGCGGCGGTTATCTTTGCCATAGTTGTTTTAGTTTTTAATGAATAAGTCGCTTAGTTAATTCTGCAAAGAAAAAAACTAAACGACTCATAGAATTTACCAAAATGTTATTTTATTCCTCCTCGTTAGAAGAAGCTTTCTTTAAAGTTTCTTCCTTAGATTCTAATTTAACATCATTCTTAGCCTCACTCATGGCTTTTTGATCAGATGCATCTTTAGATGGAACTTCTCCTTCAGCTTTTGGCATTTTAGGAGCTGCTTTTTCTTCTTTATTTTCTTTATCAGCTTTCTTAGAATCTTTACCTGATTTTCTATCAGATAAACCTTCAACGATAGCATCTGAAACGTAAGAAACTACTTTGTCGATAGATTTTGAAGCATCATCGTTGGCAGGAATTAAGTAATCCACTTCACGTGGATCTGAATTCGTGTCTACCATAGCAAAAATTGGAATGTTTAATTTTTGAGCTTCTTTAATAGCAATGTGTTCACGAGTGATATCTACTACAAATAATGCACCTGGAAGTCTGGTCATATCTGCAATAGAACCTAAGTTTTTCTCTAACTTAGCTCTTAAACGATCCACCTGAAGACGTTCTTTTTTAGAAAGAGTGTTGAAAGTACCGTCTTTCTTCATTCTATCGATAGAAGCCATTTTCTTAATAGCTTTACGGATAGTAACGAAGTTGGTAAGCATACCACCAGGCCATCTTTCTGTGATGTAAGGCATGTTTGCTTTTTCAGCTTGCTCTGCTACGATTTCTTTTGCTTGTTTCTTGGTAGCAACGAAAAGTATTTTTCTGCCGCTTGCTGCTATTTTTTTAAGAGCCTCACCAGACTCTTCCATTTTAGCAGCACTTTTATATAAGTTGATGATGTGAATTCCGTTACGCTCCATATAAATGTAAGGAGCCATGTTTGGATTCCATCTTCTTGTAAGGTGTCCAAAATGTACACCTGCATCAAGTAATTCTTTAACTTCTACTTTGTTTGCCATTTTTGTAATAGTTTACGTTCTGTTGAGATAGCAACATTCAGGTGGCTACTTTTATTAAGTATGGCCCTGAGCGTTTAGATGCTAAACTAACTCCCAATTATAGTTGAGACAACAACAAAATTTTTAATTTAAATAAACTGTTTGGGTAACGACCCAGTAAATATTAACGTTTAGAGAACTGGAATTGTTTACGGGCTTTCTTCTCACCGAATTTCTTACGTTCTACCATTCTTGGATCTCTTGTAAGTAGTCCTTCTGGTTTAAGCGCTCCTTTGTTTTCTTCGTTAAGCTCTACCATTGCTCTAGATAAAGCAAGACGGATAGCTTCAGCTTGTCCGGTGATTCCTCCACCAAAAACATTTACTTTTACATCAAAAGTTCCAGCAGTTTCAGTAAGATTGAAAGGTTGGTTTACTTTATATTGTAAAGTACTTGTGGTAAAGTAATCGTTAAGATCTTTTTTGTTTACAGTGATGTTTCCATTTCCTTCAGAAACATATACACGTGCAACAGCCGTCTTTCTACGGCCAATTTTGTGAATAACTTCCATTACTTAAGATCGTTTAAGTTAATAGTTTTCGGTTTTTGAGCCTCATGATCGTGCTGAGTCCCAGAATAAACCTTTAAATTACGGAAAAGAGCTGATCCTAGTTTGTTCTTAGGAAGCATTCCTTTCACTGCTTTTTCAATAAGACGCTCTGGCGCTTTTGTAAATAATTCTGAAGCAGTTAGACTTCTCTGTCCACCTGGATAACCTGTGTGACGGATGTATTCTTTAGCATCCCACTTTTTTCCAGTTAAGTTGATTTTCTCTGCGTTGATAACAATTACATTGTCTCCGCAATCAACGTGTGGGGTGAAGTCTGGCTTGTGCTTACCTCTAATGATTTTTGCAACCTTAGATGATAGGCGGCCTAAAGTCTGTCCTTCAGCATCTACAAGTACCCATTCTTTGGTTACTGTCGCCTTATTGGCTGATACTGTTTTGTAGCTTAATGTGTCCACACTAATTAAATTTACTTGTTATTAAACATTCCATTCCTGAACCCCAAAGTTGTAGCAAGGGGAAATTCAGGGGTGCAAATGTACAATTATAAATTTATATAGCAAACATCATTTTTATCTAAAATTTATTGGAAGTGTTTTGATAGTCAAAGATATACGTTTTTAGCTTGAATGTCTTTGTTTCTCGCTTCGGAAATGGAAGATGTTATAATTATTTCTGATGTATTTTGTGAGTTCTTACTAAAAATCTCAAAAAAATTTACAATTCAGATTTATTAAGGTGTTGGTAGCACAAAAATTTGTTTGTCATGGAACCAATTTATATGAAAACTTCAAAATCAATTTTATTTTTCTGAAGTATAAAGGCAATAACTTATGTCTAGAAATATCTCAACTGATTTTTACAAAAACTGAAATATAATCTACTTCTCACTATATTTTTCCATTGGCTTAACATAAAGTTCCTGTACCAATATAATAAGAATTAGCATAAGCGGAGTAGCAAATATGATTCCCCAAATACCCGTTAATGCTCCAACAAAAATTTGAGAAATTATAATGAGCGCCGGTGGTATTTTAATAAGTCGTTGCTGAGCTCTTGGAGTAATAAAGCTACTTTCAAATAATTGTATTGCTGAATACATAATAGCAACAATAAGTGCTGTAGTAGGATCCTCAGTAAGTGCAACTAGCACTGCAGGAATCATGGCTGCTAAAGGACCAAAATTAGGTATGAAATTTAGGACTCCTGCTATAATCGCTAAAGTTAGCCACATAGGCATGCCCATAATTGCCAAGCCGATTGCAGTTAATACGAATACCGCTAACATGGCAATAAATTTACCAGCTAACCATTTTGTTAGTCCGTTTACCAGGCGTTTCAGGATATCGTTGGCTCTGTCTCTTTTGGAAGGTGGAATTAACTTAACAACACCGTCTTTATAAATATATGGTGAAACAGTGAAAAAGATTCCTATTAATAATATGATATAAATATCACCAATTCCTCCAAAGGTGGTCATAAAAAATCTGGAAAGAAATGCGGGTAATTTGTCAGAGGACTGAATCTGTTCTAATTGATGCGAAACTTCACGTCCCAGGCTACTTCCGTTAAGGGAATCCTGTGCATTTTCTAGTAAAGTTGGAAAAGTCTCTTCCATTTTTGCAATTTCAGAAGAAACAGTTGCTCCAATAAGCCAGAAGATTCCTGCCACTATTAGAACAATACCAATAACAGATGTTAAAAGCGATATTTTAGAACTCCAGGAAGTTTTTTTCTGAATGAATTTACTCAAACCTCTAAAAAAACAAGCAATAAGACTTCCCGCTAATATTAATATTAGGATGTCGAAAGTTGCTTCTAAAAGAAGAAGAATAATTGCAATTAAAGAAAAGATAAGACCTACAATCCAAACTTTCTTAACGAAAGAATATTGCGGTTCAGATGGTTGATTGGCAGGCATTTTTTTGGTCTGGAATTGAAATTTCTTCCAAGTTATCAAAGTTTTGCCCCAACTATCTTAACGAATGCTTAATTTTAAGCTAGTGATGTACTGAATAACTAAATTTTAAGTTTTGCTCCAGAAATCTTTGCCTGTATAAATTAAAATTCTGTTTAATGTGCTTCCAGCCAATCTTGCCCAACTCCTAAGTCAACATCTAATGGGACACTAAGCGAATATGCGTTTTCCATTTCAGTTTTGATAAGACTTTTGATCATTTCAAGTTCTGGTTTGAAAACATCAAAAACCAATTCATCATGTACCTGAAGAAGCATTTTTGTTTTAAACTTTTCCTCTTTCAGTTTTCTCTGAATATTGATCATAGCTATTTTTATGATATCGGCAGCACTTCCCTGGATGGGTGCGTTCACAGCATTACGCTCTGCCGCGCCTCTAACTACCGCATTCTGAGAATTGATATCTTTTAAATATCTTCTTCTGCCCAAAATCGTTGAAACGTAGCCATTTTCTCTAGCGTAAGCAACCTGATCTGCGATATAATTGCTGAGTTTTGGATAGGTTTTGTAGTAGGTATCTATCAAATCTTTAGATTCGGCTCTGGTTAAGCTTGTTTGATTGCTCAACCCAAAAGCAGAAACACCGTAGATAATTCCGAAGTTTACCGTTTTTGCATTGCTACGTTGCTCTCTAGTCACCTCTTCCAATGGAACATTAAAAACCTGAGATGCAGTGGAAGCATGAATATCTTCACCGTCTTTAAAGGCTTTAATCATGGTTTCTTCTTCACTAAGAGCAGCGATAATACGTAATTCTATCTGCGAGTAATCGGCAGCTAATAATATATATTCTTCGTTTCTTGGGACAAAAGCTTTTCTAACCTGTCTGCCGCGTTCGGTACGAATCGGGATATTTTGCAAGTTAGGATTGTTAGAACTTAATCTTCCTGTAGCCGCAATAGTTTGCACATAATCGGTATGTACTCTGCCGGTTTTTTCAACCTGTCCCGGTAAAGCATCTACATAAGTGTTTTGCAGTTTTACGAGTCCGCGGTAATCAAGTACATATTGAACGATTTTATGCTCTTCGGCTAAATAAGAAAGTACATCTTCGCTTGTAGAATATTGGCCGGTTTTGGTTTTCTTCGGTTTTTTAACTAACTCTAATTTTTCAAAAAGGATAATTCCCAATTGTTTAGGAGAACTGATTTTGAATTCTTCTCCTGCTTCTTCGTATATTTTAGCTTCTAAATCTTTTATATCGTGATCTAAAGCTTCAGAAAGTGAATTCAGGAAATTCAAATCTAGATTTATTCCTTCAATTTCCATATCAGAAAGCACTTCTACCAACGGCATTTCAATCTCATCAAATAATTTTCGAGTGTTGGCTTCAGCTAATTCTTTTTCGAAAAATTCTTTAAGCTGAAAAGTAATATCGGCATCTTCAGAAGCATATTCGGTTTGTTCGGCTAAAGGAACATCACGCATGCTTTTTTGATTTTTGCCTTTTTTACCAATTAATTCTGAAATAGGTTGCGGACTATAATTTAGATAGGTTTCTGCTAAAATATCCATGTTATGGCGCATATCAGGATTAATTAGGTAATGAGCGATCATCGTGTCGAAAGTCTTCCCTTTAATCTTTATGCCGTATTTATCTAAAACTTTGATGTCATATTTTAGGTTTTGACCTACTTTTTCAATTTCAGGATCTTCAAAGAACGGGCGTAAAAGTTCAATGAGTTGTTGTGTTTTTTCGGTGTCTTCTTCAAACGGAATATAATATCCTTTCCCTGCTTCCCAAGAAAACGCAATTCCTACTAGCTGTGCTTCAAGCGGATTAAGGCTTGTAGTTTCAGTATCAAAACAAACCGATTTTTGCTTCATTAATTTCTGAAGAAACAATCGGATACCTAAACCGGTGTCTACTTTTTGATAAACATGCGCCGTGTCTTTTAGCGTTTTTCTACTATTGGAGTCCTCTATTTTTTCTGAATTATCGCCTCCAAATAAAGAAAATTGTCCTGCGCCAGCAACCTGTGCATTTTGCTTAGCAGAAGGAGAATTGGTAACCTGAGTTTGGTTACTTTCAGTTTCTCCGCTAAATAATTTTATAAATTGATCTTTAAGTCTTCTAAACTCCAGTTCATCAAAAATAGATTGGACTTTTTCTGAATCTGGCATAGAAAGTTCGTAATCTTCAGCATGAAATTTTACGTCACAATCGATAATAATTCGGGCAAGCTTTTTTGATAAAATTCCTTGTTCAGCATTCGCTTCAACTTTCTCTTTCATCTTACCTTTTAGCTTATCGGTATTTGCTAAAAGCTCTTCCATAGAACCAAATTGTTTCAGGAATTTCTTGGCGGTTTTCTCACCGACACCAGGAAGACCAGGGATGTTATCTACAGCATCTCCCATCATTCCTAAAAAGTCAATTACCTGTTCTGGTCGCTCGACTTCAAATTTTTTCTGAACCTCTGGAATTCCCCAAATTTCTATACCATTACCCATTCTAGCCGGGCGATACATGAAAATATTTTCTGAAACCAATTGCGCAAAATCCTTATCGGGAGTTACCATAAAAACCTGATAATCCTCTTTTTCGGCTTGTTTCGCCAAAGTGCCTATAATATCATCGGCTTCGCATCCGGGAAGTTCTACAACAGGAATATGCATGGCTTTCAGGATATCCTGAATTATAGGAATAGCTTCCTGAATTGGCTCTGGCGTGGCGTCTCTATTGGCTTTATAATCTGAAAAAAGTTCAGTTCTAAGCTGGCTTCCTTCTTTATCGAAGCATACCGCCAGATGATCTGGTTTTTCTCTTCTTATAACATCAAAAAGAGAATTCATAAACCCCATTATTGCTGAAGTATCGAATCCTTTAGAGTTTATTCTGGGATTTTTTATAAAAGCATAGTATCCGCGAAAGATCAATGCGTACGCATCTACTAAGAAAAGTCTTTTTTGAGCAGCCATATTTACTGAAATATTTTATCTGTATCTTCCCAAAACTACGAAGATAATATTATACAAAAAGAAAACCGTTCATTTTTATGAACGGTTTTTATATATGTTATTGATCTTATTTGTCTTAAACTTCTACCTGTCTTTTGCGATTTATAAAACCATAAAAGAATATATAAGCATACGCAATCATTACTAAAAAGAATGCGATACCAAATCCAAATCTATCGGTCAAAAACCCAAAAGAAGGCGGTAATACCGCACCACCAACGATCATTGTACATAAAACTCCCGATCCTTGTGGTTTATCATCTCCTAAACCATCTAGTGCTAAACTAAATATTGTTGGGAACATGATAGAGTTAAATAATCCTACAGAAATTATCGTAATCATAGCAACTATACCAACAGAAAGATTAGAAATGTTAATCATTAAAAATGCACAAAATGCGAATGCACATAATACTAATGCCGGATTAAATTTCTTAGTTAGATACGACCCTATAAATCGGCCAATCATAGCCGCTGACCAATAAAAGGTAACAAATACACCAACTACAGCCATATTGCTAGCTTCTTCTAATCCTGAATCTAATATCCATTGAGCGATATTACGTAAAAAAGGAGTAGATTTTATTATTTCAGATAACTCCAGATTTAGAAAGTAATTTACCATATAGCTTCCTAAAGCTACCTCAGCGCCTACGTAGAAAAATATCCCGAAAGCTCCCATTACAAGATTTCTGTTTTTCAGAACACTTCTGTAATCATTAGACGCAGCTTTATCTCCTACTTTAGGTAAGTTAACGAAAGCAAAAACTAAAGCGATCACCGCTATAAAAATTGCAATACCAACAAATGGTTTTTGTACAGCGCCTGCTTCAGATATATAATAGGCTTTTTGCTGAGCAGCAGATAATGCTTCAATTTCAGAGGTAGTCATTACTTTATCTTTCAGAATAAATAATGCGCCAATCGCTGGTGCAATTGCGGTTCCTAGAGCGTTAAAGGCTTGCGAAAGATTTAATCTACTTGTAGCTGATTTTTCTGGGCCTAATATCGTTACATATGGATTGGCTGCCACCTGAAGAATAGTAATCCCTCCTGCTAGCACAAAATAACCAACCATAAATACCCAAAACAATCTAAAAGATGCTGCAGGCCAAAATAGCAAGCAACCAGCAGCCATAGTACTTAAGCCTAAAATAATACCCTTTTTATAACCAATCTTAGATAAAATATATCCCGCAGGAATAGAAAGTAAAAAGAAAGCACCAAAAAAAGCAAACTGCACCATTCCTGCCTGAAAGTAGCTTAAGGTGAAAACTTCTTTTAATCGAGGAATTAAGGAATCTACTAATACAGTGATAAATCCCCAAAGGAAAAATAAAATGGTTAAGAAAATAAATGCGGTACGATGCGACTTGTTTGTGTTGTTACTCATAGTGGATTAAGACTTTCTTTTAAAGAAAGCTTTTACATTTTACATTTTTATTTTGGTTATCCTGATACTTGGCGTACGAAAAACCATCGTGAATAGCATAACCGCCAACCTCACCAGCTTTATTTATAGCAATAAAGCAAGCCTGGAAATCTTTATGGTTAGCATTCTTTTTTACAATTCTTTCAACGGCTTCTTTGCAGGCTTGTTGTGGAGATCTACCGTTTCTCATTAATTCTACTACTAAAAAGCTACCTACGCTTTTCATGATTGCTTCTCCCATGCCTGTGGCAGCAGCACCGCCAACTTCGTTGTCTACAAATAAACCTGAGCCAATAATGGGAGAATCTCCCACACGGCCATTCATTTTATAAGCCAAGCCAGAAGTGGTACATGCACCTGCAATATCACCATCTTTATCCATGCAAAGCATGCCTATCGTATCGTGATTTTCGATATTAATGATAGGTTTGTATTCTTTTTCTTTAAGCCATTCTTTCCAGGCTTCTTTGGATTGATCGGTTAAAAGATCTTGTTTTTTGAAGCCTTGCTGAATAGCAAATTGTAAAGCACCTTCTCCTGCAAGCATTACATGTGGAGTTTGTTCCATCACCTTTCTTGCAACAGAAACAGGGTGTTCAATATTTTTAAGATAAACCACAGATCCTGCATTTCCGTCTGGATCCATGATGCAAGCATCTAAAGTTACATTCCCGTCACGATCTGGAGCACCTCCATTACCTACGGTGGTATTTTTTAAATTAGATTCTTCAATCATCACACCTTGCTCTACAGCATCAAGAGCCGAGGTTCCTTCGGTTAAAAGTTCTCCTGCTTTTTTTGTTGCTTCATGGAAATTCCACGTGGCAATGGCGATAGGAAGAGATGCTTTTTCAGATTTTTGAAATTCGGAAATATTCTGGGCGAAAATAGAAGGGGTGGCGCTTATCGCAGCTCCCGTGATTCCTGCCTTTTTTAAAAAGTTTCTACGTTTCATAGTGCGTAGCTATAAGGTTTTAGCTGAGAATTAGGCTGGAAAGGTAGACTTTACGGGGTAAATTTACAATTTTAGCGCTGTTAATTTTAAGGAATTTTGATTTTAAGCCTAGTGTTTATAAGGGTTATTACGTTAAATTAATTTTAAAGAGGGATAATAAAGAATTGATTAAAAGTACCTTCGTTAAAAATCTCGTTCAATTATGCGCTGGCTGTTATTTATTGCCTTCTATTTGCTTATTGATATTTATGCCTATCAAGCTTTAAGAAGTTTGAACCGTTCCTGGTGGGTTACTATAATTTATATTCTTATTAGTGCCGCAGTAATTGGTAATTTTATATATCAATGGCAAAGTGCAGGTGGAGGTTTTTTTAGTGCAATTGGATTTGCTTTTGGGATTGTCCTTGCATTTTTACTGGCTAAAATTGTCATCGTACTTTTTCTTTTTGGAGAAGATATTACACGATTTTTTATTGGAGTTTTTAAAGCATTTTCTGGAAGTGGATATAGCGCGCCCGGAAGGCGAAAATTTGTGAGTCAGATTGCACTCGGTTTAGCTGCGATTCCTTTTGTTTCTGTTTTATACGGAATGTTTAAAGGGAAATATGATTTTAGGGTATTAAACTACACATTGCATTTTGAAGATCTTCCCGATGCTTTCGATGGCTACCGAATTGCCCAAATTAGTGATGTACATAGTGGTAGTTTTGATAACCATGAAAAGGTTTCCTACGGAATAGATTTACTTAATAAACAAGAAGCTGATGTGGTTTTCTTCACTGGGGATTTAGTAAATAATATGGCTACTGAAATGAATGATTGGAAATCACTTTTCAGTACAATAAAAGCAAAAGACGGCGTTTATTCAATATTAGGAAATCATGATTATGGCGACTATGTAGATTGGAGTAGTGCGGAAGCAAAAGCGCAAAATCTGGATAAATTAAAAGCTACGCATGCCGAGATGGGTTGGGATTTGCTCCTTAACGAACATCGGTATTTAGAAAAAAACGGGGAGAAAATCGCCGTTATAGGTGTAGAAAATTGGGGAGGTGGCCATTTTAAAAAAGCCGGAGATTTGGATCTTGCCGGTAAAAATGTTGCTGATAAAGATTTCAAAATATTGCTAAGTCATGACCCATCCCACTGGCAGGAGAAAGTGAAGCAGCATAATAAATTCTATCACTTAACGCTAAGTGGTCATACCCATGGTATGCAATTTGGAATAGAGATTCCCGGTTTTATAAAATGGAGTCCGGCGAAATATCGTTATAAAAACTGGGCAGGAATATACCAAGAGAATGAGCGGTATATTAATGTGAATCGCGGATTTGGTTATTTGGCTTTTCCCGGCAGAGTAGGGATTTGGCCAGAGATTAGTGTTATAGAATTACGAAAAGGAAAAGCTTCAGCATAATAAGGATTAATTATTATATTTGGTTAGCGTCTGGGAGTTGTAATTAAAGAAAGAAATCACCTTTAAATAAGGTGTATGTTGAAAAATTAAAATCTCGGGTATCGAGTAAAGCGCAATTTTATGTCAAAATTTGGAGAATTAGTAGGGTCTAATGTACCTGTACTTATCGATTTTTATACGGAATGGAATGAAGCTTCTGTAAAAATGCATCCTATTTTAAGGGATGTTGCTTCAGCTATTGGTGATAAAGCGAAAGTAATAAAAATAGATGTAGATAAAAATACACAGCTGGCTGAAGCCCTTCGTGTAAAAGGTCTACCAACGCTTATGATTTACAAAAGAGGAGAAATGATGTGGCGCAAAAGCGGGGAACAGAATGCAGAGGCTATTCTTTCACGTTTAGAGGAATACGCTTAATAGAGTGCCTTAAATTCCCATCCTTTTTCAGCATATTCTTTTAATATTCTGGGGAGAACATATTTGAGATTTTTTTCAGCTTTTAAACTGTCGTGAAATACAACTATGCTGCCCGGGCGTATTAGTCTTTTTGCATTTTTAAGGCATTTCTCTTCATTATAGTCAGTATCGAAATCTCCCGTAATTACATCCCACATTACAATTTTGTAACCGAGTTTGGTGATTTCAGCAGCATGTTTATTTTTAATCTTTCCGTAGGGAGGTCGAAACAATTTTTCTTCGGAAGTCAATAAATTTTGAAGCCGAGATTGTATGATTTCCTCTGCTTTTTTGAAATTCTCTAAATAATCTGAAGTCGATGTCTTCCAGCCATTCAAATGGTTGAAGGTATGATTTCCTATTGCGTGTCCTTTAGCTTCAATTTGACGAAAAACTTCAGGGTGCTTTCTAATATTGTCTCCAATACAGAAAAAAGTAGCTTTTGCGGCATATTTTTCAAGTTGTTGTAGCACCCACGGAGTAACTTCAGGAATTGGACCGTCATCGAAACTTAAATACAGCGTTTTTTCCGTAGTAATTCTCGAAAGTCTTTTTGGGTAAAGCTTTTTTAGAATCCAGGGATATTTAAGTATAAAACGATTCATAAAAAGAAGGTCTCAAAATATCGAATTTAGATGTTCTGAGACCTTTTTATTTGTTTATTCAACAGGATCAATTCTTAGGGAATCTTGAGCTGCTTGGCCCTGGTTAAGTTCCTGTTCTAATTCTTGCTGGCGTAATTGATCTGCCGGAGATACTTCAGGTTCGATACCTTCATCTTCTGCATAGAAATGCTGGAATTTCTTTAGGTAATTGTTGAACTCTTCAGCTTTCTCTTTCATGATTTTTTCATCCTGATTTCTAACCAAAATGTCAACCAGACCACGGTAACGTTCTACGTCGGTAAAAATTTCTTCAGCATATCTTCGTTGTCTCTCGAAACTCCAAGTGCTGTACCAATCCAGATTTTGCTTATATTTTTCAGCAACTTGATTCCAAAGATCTCGTGCTTTTTCATCTTCTCCAACTTTGTAGTAGCCATTAATAAACGGTTCTAAAAGCGTATAATAGCCGTAATAATCTACCGGCATATTTTCCATTCCTAAATCAAGAATTTCTTTTGCACGTTCCTGATCGCCTTCGTTTAAAAGGTTCTCTATTAATCTTGCAAGATTACTTCTGTAGGTGATGGAGTTTTTACGTGTTTCTGGATCGTGGTAGATATTTGGATCTCCCATATTACCCCAATCCCAGTTCTTCACCATGTTGTACATCTTGTCGGTATTTACCCTTCCCATATCAAATGGGTTTCTAGGATTAACCGGTGTTTTAATCGGTACAAGTTTGTAAGCTACTCCTTCTAGTTGAAGGTAATCTTTCATCCATAAATAATCATCATCACCGTAGCTTCCACCGGTAAAATAAATTGGACGTTCCCAATTGTTGTTAGCAATAATGTCCAACATTAACAATCTGTTTTTATAGATAAGATTTGAACCTATTTCTATATCTATATGATCAACAACCTGATCGGCTTCGCTAGGATCTACGATTCCGTTATCAATTACAGTTTGTTTATTTACCGGAATTCTAACATGTTTAGAAGGATACGTGTTGAAAGTTTCGGCTTCAGAATATTCTAGTTTTGTTCTAGCATCGTCGCTTTCAATGTAATTCATCCATTGTTTGATATTTAGCGTGTCCTGGGTAACTTCTCGGCCGATCACAATATCGTTTTGACCGGAATAGAAATCATGCTCTAATTGCGAAGGTATTGGATCACTATCGAAAGATTTTCGCTTCATCTGGTCGATATACCAATCGGTTGCAAATAAACTTGTATTTACAACTCTTACGTCCATCCTGTAACGCTCAACCTGCTGCGCGTACCAAAGCGCAAAGGTGTCGTTATCACCAATGGTGAATATTATTCCGTTTTCGTCTACAGAGTCCAGATACATTTTCGCCATGGCTAAGGCCGAATATTTATCTGAACGATCGTGATCGTCCCAGTTTTGGGCTGCCATGATAGCGGGTACAATTAACGAAGCAGAAATCACAACCGGAGCCACAATTTTTGGTGATAGATAATGCTTCAGTTTATCGTAAATCGCATAAACCCCAAAACCTATCCACATCGCAAATACGTAAAACGAACCTACTAATGCGTAATCTCTCTCGCGAGGTTCAAATGGTCTTTCATTCAGATAAATCTTAAGCGCTATACCCGTGAATAAGAAAAATACAAGTAATACCCAGAAGTTCTTTTTATCACGGTTTAAATGAAAAAAGAAACCTATAAATCCAAGTAAAAATGGTAAGAAATAGTAGGTGTTTCTAGCTGGGTTGTTTTTAACATCATCAGGTAGATTGTCCTGAGGGCCTAAGTGCCATTCATCAATTGGCGTAATACCACTTAGCCAGTTTCCATGCAAATCGGTGTATTTACCTTGAATATCATCTTGTCTTCCAACAAAATTCCACATAAAATACCTCCAATACATATAACCAATTTGGTACTCCAGTAAGTAGGAAATATTAGCTGAAGTTGTTGGTTTTTCAACATCAATATAATCACTAAATTGTTGAAGAAATTTATGATAATCTGAATTATCTAATTCTCCGCCAGAATAGCGTTGTTTAAATTGAGAAATAGCTTGCATTAAACGTTCTTCTCCCTGATATTCTGGTTTAACGGTGAATTTGAGTGCTCCCGTTAAATCCATATAATTTGAAGCATGCTCTGTACTCCACATTCTTGGTAAGAAAGTTTTGTGATCGTCATCCAGATTTTGCTTCGTATTTTTCCAGTTATTGGTGATCACATACTTGCCAAGCTCTTCGTTTTTCTCGTATTTAGGTTTTTTATCGCTATACGGATTATCTTCATCTAAACCTGAATACATCTCAGACCATTGTGGTCCAAAAAACAAATGTGTTTCGCCGTATTGTTCTCTATTATAATATGCTAATAATTCACGCGCATTATCTGGGCTGTTTTCATTAATAACAGTCGGTGCGTTAGAACGTATAGGTAACATGATCCAACAAGAGAATCCTATCAAGATAAAGAGGATACAATGTAATAGCGTGTTTATTTCAGTCTTCTTGTTTTTGATACTCCAATTAATTCCGAAGTAAAAAGCAGCAATAACGACTAAGAAAGCTACTATTGTACCGGTGTTAAAAGGCATCCCGAGCGAGTTCGTAAAGAAAACCTCTGAAGCAGAAAAGAAGGTTAGGGTATAAGGCAGAAGTAATTTGAATATAAACAGAAGAACTGCTACCACCACAACATTGGCAATGATAAAGTTCTTGATCGTTACCTTAGGATAATTTTTAAAGAAATATAGAAATCCAATCGCAGGAATCGTAAGAAGTCCCATAAAGTGAATTCCGAATGTTAGTCCGGTAACTAAAGATATTAAGATTAGCCATTTATTACCACGGGTTTCAAACATATCACGTTCCCATAATAATCCAAGATAAAACATGAGAGACATTAAACATGCTGCACCAGCGTAAACTTCAGCTTCCACCGCGCTAAACCAAAAGCTATCAGTGAACGTGAATGCTAAAGATCCAACAGCTGCACTCCCAAGAATCGCAATTTGTCCAGAAGAACTCAGTGTATTTGCAGGTCCTGAAATTTTACGAATAAGTAAAGAAACTGACCAGAACATAAACAGCACGGCAAAAGCACTGGCTAAACCCGACATAAAATTTACCATTAATGCAATGTGGGCATTATCTGGAGCGAAAGTAGAGAAGAAGGCACCAAGCATTTGGTATAGCGGTGCACCCGGTGGGTGGCCTACTTCTAAATTAGCTGAAGTTGCAATATATTCTCCTGCATCCCAAAAACTGGCTGTAGGTTCTAGCGTTGAGCTGTAGGTAAAAAGGGCGATAGCAAAAATCACCCAACCGGTGATTATATTCCACTTTTTAAAGTTGAATTTTGTCATTTTCGGTAATGTTGAATCTTGTGTGGCGAATTTAGTAATAAAATTAGGAACGTCTGAATAACGCTTATCTAAAGTGTTTATTTTTTCATGAATCCAGAAAAGTGCTGAAATTCTTGAAATTAGTATGCCTTTAAAAGCTACGCTAGAAGCAGTTTAAATTAATTTTTATATTTTTTTTGAAAAATATTTGTGGAAATGAAAGTTTGTTTTATATTTGCACCCGAAATAATTACTGGCCTATGGTGTAACTGGCAACACGTCTGTTTTTGGTACAGAAGAGTCTAGGTTCGAGCCCTAGTAGGCCAACAAAGCTTCAAACAATAGTTTGGAGCTTTTTTTTTGAATATATTTTAGCTATTGCTGATGCGTTTCTCGAAATTCCTTAGGGCTTCTTCCTTCAAATTTTTTAAAAAATCGACTAAAAGAAGCGGATGAATTGAAATGAAATTGATAGGCAATTTCTTTTATTGAGATATTCGAATTCCGAAGTTCTCTTTTAATCTCAGTAACACAACGCTGTTGAATTATCTGTTTAGCAGTGAGATTTAATTTTCCTTTTAAAATTTGATTCAAACGTTTTGGGCTAACGCCTAATTCCTTTGCGTAAAAATTTGCAGTATTATGAGTTTGGTAATTTTGTTCCATCAGCTTTAAAAATGTATAAACACGCTTTTGCTGAAGATCTTGCTCTAAAAATTTCCCTTTTTGATATCGTATTAGGTTTAATAAGATGATTTTCAGAAATGATTTCACTATCAGATAAGAACTATTGATCTTTTCGTATTCCTTTTTTAAAAGTTTAAAAACTTTTTCTAATTCAGACCAAATGTAATTGCTTAATGGTAATCTTTGATTTTTAGTTAAATTGAAAAGATTGAGAATGTCTAATGCATATTCAGGATCGTCTTCTTCTATAAAATCGCGATCAAATAAAAGAACCAAAATTTTTTCGTTTTGTGTATTCGCTATTTGGATAGCTTCATTTATTGGGATGAAATGAGCAACTACATTTTTCTCTTTTTGGATAAAAACTATCCCAAAGCCATTATTCGGAAATAGAATTCTAGAAATGTTTTTGGCTTCAGTAATTTCTATTTTTTGTTTCCAGGTATCAGTGTCCATTATTTTAAAATGATAAACACTCAAAGTTACTTATTTAAACTTTTTAAAAAGAATTATTAATAGTATACTCACAGCAATTCCAATAAAACCAACATATAAAAAAGAAATATTCATACTTGTTGGCAAAAATTCTGTAAACGTAGCGCAAAATTGACCTGAAAAAACCATCATAGAATAGAGCCCTAGATTTTTACCTCTGTTTTGAGAATTACTATTATCTACTATCATATGGTTGAGTAAGGGAACAGTAAAACCAAAGCCAATTCCGGTAGCAATTACTCCAAGGCCCATTAACCAGCTTGCGCTAGCTAAGCCAAATACAAAATATCCTATACTAAAAAAGAAGAAACCTAAAGACACTGTGTTGTTAGATCCAACTTTTTCAATAATTTTAGGGAGTTGGCTTGCAACAAGTACCGCTATAAGTGATATTGAAGACATAAAATACCCAGTATAAGATTCCGAGAAATTAAATTTTTCCGGTAAATAATGCGGTAAGTTTACATAACAAACAAAGAAAATTGCCATTGAAAAAAATGAGCCAATTAAAATAGGATATATAGTTCTGTTTTTTTTAATGGTTTTTGTTGAATTTTGATTTTCAGTAGTAGTTGTACTCGTAGTTTTAGGTAAGCTCTTCCAGCTTAAAAAGAAGAATAGAATGGCTATCAAATAAATATAAAAAGGATATTGCCAACTTTGTTCACCTAAGAAGCCTCCTAGTGAAAGAAAAATGACACCACCCAACTCTATAGCCATACCTTGCCATGCAATAATCTTCAATCGCTCTTTACCTTCATATAATTGTGCAATGAACGTCGTAACCGATATTTGAATTGCTACACAGGCAGCTCCTAATAAAAGACGGTCTAAAATTAATAAATAATTATTCGTTAAAAATAAACCGATAAAGCCTAGTATTCCGTACGGAATTAAGCCGAGGCTAAGGAGTTTAAAAGGTCCTATCTTATTAATTAATCTCCCTGCAATTAATGAGAAAAAGACAACTCCTAATGATGGTAAAGTAACTAATAATCCAGGAGCAAAGTCAAACTTTAAGTTTTTTACAATCTCCGGGAGGGCAGGAGCAATAACAGAACCTACCATTATAGTTAGACTGCTGTTTAAAAGAATTGTGCTTATGGTAAAAATGGAGCCTTTTTTCATAGCTGCAAAGTTCTATCTGAATAATTGAATTTAATTTGCATTTTTGATAAAATCCTTTTCAATTTTGGAAATTTTAGAGTCTGAATTTCTTTTGAGTTTTACCTGCTTTATAAAATTCAATTCTTTTTTATTTTGCTTGTAAAACTTCTAATTAATCTTAATATTTGTTAATTAAAGTTTACTACCCCCACAATAGCTTAAAAAAGTAAAGATGACAGTAGGTATAATTGTTACCATTCTTGTGATTATAGGAGCAATTATTCTTTTTGCTATTGAGCTAGTTCCTATTGATTTGGTAGCGCTCTTGGCTATGATAATCTTAGTCCTCTCTGGAGTTATTTCGCCGCAAGAAGGTGTTGATGGTTTTAGTAATAAGGCAACTATGACAGTTGCTTTTATGTTTGTTTTGTCTGCAGCACTTTTAAAAACTGGAGCTTTACAAATAATGGCGCATAAATTGTCTGCAATATTTAGACATAGATTTAATTTAGGAATTGTATTAATGATGGTTCTTATAGCGGTAATATCGGCATTTATCAATAATACACCGGTGGTTGCTGTCTTTATACCAGTAATTATTCAAATAGCGCATTCTTCAGGACAGAGTCCATCCAAGATGCTTATCCCTCTTTCTTTTGCTTCAATTTTCGGAGGAGCTTGTACTTTAATCGGAACTTCAACTAATATCCTAGTAGGTAGTATAGCAGAAAAGGAGATAGGACTCTCTATAAACATGTTTGACATGACTTTTTTAGGTCTTATTTTTTTAGTTGTCGGTCTTGTTTATATGATTTTTTTTGGTGTTAAAATACTTCCTGATAGAAAAAGAGAAAAGAGCCTGAAGGATAAATTTCGGATGGGGGATTACCTCACGGAAATAGAGCTAATGAAAGACTCTAGTTCTGTTGGTGAAAAGATTATGGATTCCGATTTAGTTAAGGAATTAGAAATGGATATCATTGAAATTCGTAGAAATGAACAGAAGTTTACCTTGCCTGCAGGTGATTTTATTTTGAAGTCGGAAGATGTTTTAAAGGTTAGATGTGATGTTCAGAAAATTAAATTTCTAAAGGATAGAGCTAAAATTTTAATTGGTACTTCTATAAAGATAGGAGATGATGATTTAAAAGGAACAAACTCAACTATAGTTGAGTTAGTATTAACTGCAAATTCAGAGATTGACGGTAAGACCTTAAAATCAATGGATTTTAGAAGAAGTTATCGAGCTATTCCTTTAGCTATTAGACATAGAGAGGAAGTACGTCATGACCATCTTTATGATGTTAAACTAAAAGCCGGAGATGTAGTACTTGCTGAGGTAAAAACACATTACGTTAAAGAATTGCGTAAGAGAGGAAGTTCGCAGAATGCCCCTTTTATAGTGCTTTCTGAAGATGTAATTACCGATTTTGATAAAAAGAAATTTTATACAGTAATCAGTGTGATATTAGGAGTTATTCTTTTAGCTGCTTTTAATGTTCTTGATATCATGGTAGGCGCCATTACCGGAGTTACATTGCTTGTGTTGCTGAAAACAATTTCTATGAAAGAAGTGTATCAGGCAATCAACTGGAAAATAATTTTCTTATTGGCAGGGGCATTGAGTATGGGGACTGCGATGAGTAATACTGGTTTAGATGAAATGATTGCGAATGGCCTAGTTTATAGTCTAGGAGGTTGGGGCCCGGTAGCCATTGTTTCCGGGTTGTATATAGTAACCTCTTTACTTACTGAAATCATGTCTAACAATGCTGCTGCAGCATTATTAACACCTATAGCCATTGCAACCGCCTTAAATTTAGGTTTAGATCCCATGCCATTTTTAATGGCTATTATGTTTGCGGCATCAGCAAGTTTTATGACTCCCGTTGGCTATCAAACCAATACGATGGTTTACAGTGCGGGGCAATACAAATTTAAAGACTTTCTTAAAGTAGGTAGCCTTTTAAATATCTTGTTTTGGATTATAGCTACCGTAATGATTCCCCTTCTTTATCAATTTTGAATTCAATTTTCAAAATATAGATCAAATTCTATTTGGATTTCTTCTTTGACTTTAATTAAACCGAAAACTTTTTTAGGAGGTTCTAATTTAAAGTCATTGATGTTTAGAAGAATGGTTCCTTTATAATTTGAAGTAGTCTGATCTATTTGCACGGGAACTTCAAATTGTTTTGTTACACCTGCGATATTTATTTCGATTGTAATTTCAGCAGATTTTAAGTTTTTAAACTGAAGTTTTTTCAAATTCAGTAAAATATAGGGGAATTTTTCAGCCTTCATTAAAGCCTCAAAATCTTTATTTATTGGTCGACTTCCACAATCAAAAGCCTTGGAATTTAATTTTAAGGTAGTGTTCTTGAAGGTTAGTGCGTTTTGTTGTTTGTTGTAAATAACTTTTAGGTGATCTGGTAATTCATCGGAATTAAACTTGCAGTTAAAACTATTAATATTGGTATCTCCTGTAATATAAAGCCTTGAATTCTTTGAGATCTTAAGATTTTTTTGCTCAGTAGATTGAGCAAAGGATATTTGAATTCCGAAAAAAGCAAAAAGCAATATGTATATGTAAGTTTTCATCGCTAAGGGGATCTGATTAAACAAGAAAAGGAGAACGATAAATTCGCTCTCCTTTTTCCAAATTGAATTTATCTAAAAACTAATCACTGCTTCAACCGTTGCACCATTAAATTTACCTTCATTTAAAATGCTTGTTTGACTAAAGTCATCATAATTTTGAACTACATATTCAGCTTTCAAAAGAATGTTTTTTGTCATAAACCATCCTGCGGCTGCCTGGAATCTGTTGATGTTTATGTCTTGTCCTGAAGGATCTTCAGCATCAAGCATATTATAACGGGCACCTACATAAATGTTTTCATCAAGTCCAAATCTGTAAATTAGCTCTCCTGCATATTGGTTAGCAGTTCTCTCATCAACTTCAGCGCTAGCTTTTCCAGTAGCAGTTTCGATGGTTCCGAAGAATTCAAGACCTCTGTATTTTACAAAAGGATTAATCATAATAGCAGTTATTTCGTTAGCAAGTTTAGGGTCGTATCTTGATGCTCTAAAGTCGTCACTTTCGCTACCTAGTGCCTGCATTACGTTATAATATCTTGCTCCAGATCTATCTGCGCTATACAAGTAGGTGTTTGGGATATAACCGGTGTTGTACATAGATCCAGTAAGACGAACACGTAAATCATTAGTAATTTGTTTGTCGTACCCTAATTTTGCAAGGAAAGATGCGCCTCCTGTTTTGTTATATTCATTTTCTTCTACCGATTGGTTTAATTTACCGTTGGTAAAACCAACCATTCCTATAAAGCCATTACGACGGTAGTAAAGCTCAGCCCCTACTTCAGTAGTAAAAGCATCCATAATTAAGTTTCCTACAAATGGATTATAAATAGCTTGTGCATTATCTGTTCTTCGGAAATGGGCATCACCATAGTTGTTTTCCATATGTCCGATTTTAATAGTGGTGTATTTCATAACATCGTCTAGGAAGCCTTCCTGAACGAAGTCTAATTTATCGACTACTAAATATCCTCCTTTTACATAAGGTTCATGGTGGTGTCTTGATGATAAATATGTACGAAGGTGCATTCTAACTCCGTCATATAGGGCAACATCTAAATCGAAGTTAGCGGTAGGAAGATTAAAGTTTTCTCCAATACCTTGTATTTGATAATTTTCAAGATTTGCGTTTTCGTTATCTATAGCTTGGAACTGTAAAGCAAACGCTCCTCCAATTCTAACTTTTAATCCGTCAAAAGTAGAAACGGTATCTTTTGGAGCTTCAAAAACGTTTATGCCAGCTCTATCAGGTTCGCGATAGTTATCAAGGCTTCTGTTTTCTTGTGCTTGCATAGAGCTCACGCCAAGGAATAAAAAGGAAGCTAATGCGGAGATTTTAAATATAGTTTTCATATTGTTTGATTTATGAATTAGTTATTGTTTGAATTGAAAATTGAAGTTTACCGTTACCTCTTCTCCGGTTTTAATGGTGCCCATCAAAGCTGTTGGAGGTTCTACACCGTAATCGGTCATATTGATAGTTTGCTTTCCTGAAATTTTGATGATTTGATTAGAATTTTTTATACTTATTGGTATTGAAACTGTTTTTGATTTTCCGTTCATGCTGAGTGTGCCAACTATTTTGTTTGCGTGTACCTCTTTTGAAGTGAATTTTACTTTCGGATGATCATCTTCGTTCAATGCTTTATAAGCATTTTTGTCCATACCACCCTTTCCGCTTTTTAAAGATTTGATAGGAATTTCAATATTAATTTTAGAGACTTTTCCTGCTTGACTTTCTATATGTCCGACGGCAGTATTAGATGTCATTTCCCAGTCGTGGATATTAGAAGTTCCTTCTACCACTATATTTGATTTGATAGATTTGAGATTTTGACTGTTTACATTGAATCCTGCAAAAACTAGAAGGATTATGGTGATCACTGAATAATTAAGGGATTTGGTTCTCATGGCTTATCTGTTTTGTTTGATACAAATTTCTCATAATAAGCCCTGAGAATTTATGATTAATGTCATGTTTTGCCGAAATCATAGGTGTTTAGTGGGGAGTTGTTAACTATTTCGATATAGTTGTTTTTTTGATGAACTAAGCCTAAATGAAAAATTATGTCATATATTTTTCCTGATGTAATTGAAAAGATTTTATATTTACAGCTTCATTTTTGAAGCTATGATTCCTATAGAAACTTCCCCAAACAATGTTTCTAGTGATATTCCCCAAAAATAGCTTCTTTTTCAAATTAAAAATTTACTATGCCTTGGTATGTAATAATAACAAAGCCTAAGTCTGAAATCAGAACATCTGAGATTTTAGAAAATATGGGTGTTGAAGTATTTTGTCCAGTAATTGAGGAAGTACGACAATGGAGCGATCGAAAAAAGAAATTTATTGTTCCTTTATTTCGTGGCTATATTTTCGTAAAATTATTAGATAAGGAGCGTTCTGTAGTTTTTGAAGTATCAGGAGTGTTAAAATATTTATTTTGGTTAGGTAAACCTGCAACAGTTCATCAAAAAGAAATTGAAGTGATCAAAGAATGGTTATGTAATGAAACTATTAATAATATTAAAGTTTCGCAATTTAAACCTGGAGAAAGTATAAATATTAAAAACGGTGCTTTTAAAAATAAAAAGGCTGTTATTCAGGAAATAAGTAAAACAAAGTTGAAATTAGTTCTGCCAAATTTCGGAATATTTTTAACTGCTGACATTAATGAACTTATTTAGGTTTACAAATACTGCATCATTCGTAAATTAACAGTTTGATTATTGAAAAATCACTCAAACGTTTCGGCTGTTTTTGAAAATATAGTAATAGTAAAAAATTGTTAATTTTTCATTTTGTTAAATTAACATTTATTTATAGGTTAGTGTATTCTAAATAAATAGTTTTGGATTTCTATTTTATAGAAAATGAGGTCGATTTTTATACAAATTTAACTCCTTCTTTTTTTATTCTAGGAAGTTAAAAGTGAATTACTTGAGTGATTTTATCTGTGACTCTAACGGCGAAGCCGTGGAAAATTTTATCTTTAAAGTAAATTAATCAACGAAAATATGAGTACTACGTATCATGTTGTATTAACGGGTGGGGTAGGGAGCCGTTTATGGCCACTTTCCAGAAAATCCAGACCCAAACAATATTTAGAAATATTTAAGAATGATTCTTTATTCGAGCTTGCTGTAAAAAGAAATCAAAAATTTTCCGACGGACTTATAGTAGTAGGGAATAAAGACAATCGAAATCTTTCCATCAAAAGTTTAGAAAAACTTGGAGTGGATAATTATCACGAAATAGTCGAAGCCACTCCCCGAAATACTGCTCCAGCAATAGCTTTTGCTGCGTTTCAGGTAAAAGCAGATGACATATTAGTGGTGACGCCAGCAGATCATATTATCAAGGCAGACATTTTTTATGATAAAGCAGTTACGAATGCAATCGAATTAGCAAAATCGGATAATATAGTAACTTTCGGAGTGAAACCCACAAGACCTGAAACAGGTTATGGTTATATAGAAAGTGACGGACAATCTGTACTATCTTTTCGTGAAAAACCAAACTTGGAGACTGCTAAAGATTTTTTACAAAAAGGTAACTTTTTATGGAATAGCGGTATGTTTTGCTTTAAAGCAGGTGTGTTTTTATCAGAGTTAAAAAAATACGAACCCGAAGTCTTTGAAAATTCCAAGTCAGCTTTTGAACAGACAGAAGAAGGAAGGCTTAGCGAAGAATTATCGATGCAAATACCTTCCATAAGTGTAGATTACGCCGTCATGGAGCGCAGTGAATTAATAAAGGTAGTTGATGCTGAATTCGACTGGAGTGATATGGGAAGCTTTGAAGCTGTTTATGATTATTTTGTAGAATCAGGATATCCTGTGGATGATAACGGAAATATGGTGATTGGATGCGAAAAATTCACAGCTTTTGTTGGAATAAAAAATTGTATTTTTGTAAATACAGGTGATGCCACTCTAATCTTATCTAAAGAAGCTTCGCAAGACGTGAAAGGTGTCTATCAAAAATTAAAAGAATCAAATTCAATCTTAGTTGATTAAAATGAAGAACATAATTCCTCAAGATTATCACATTTCAAGAAATGATCGTGCTTCTTCTAAGAAGCACCAATCGCTTGTTGTTTGGTTTACCGGATTGTCTGGATCGGGAAAATCAACATTGGCGAGTTTAGTGGAGAACGAATTATACAAACGTAAAATTCATACCTATTCACTTGATGGGGATAATATTCGAGGAGGGATAAATAAAGGTTTGGGCTTCAGCGCTTCGGATAGGGAAGAGAATTTACGTCGCATAGCCGAAGTTGCTAGACTTTTTGTCGATGCTGGTGTTCTTGTAATAGGCGCATTTATTAGTCCATTAGAAGAAGATCGAAATAAAGTTAAGAATATTATAGGTAAGGATGACTTTATCGAGATTTTCGTAGATACTTCAGTAGAAGAGTGCGAAAAAAGAGATGTGAAAGGTCTTTATAAGAAAGCAAGAGCCGGAGAAATTAAGAATTTTACTGGGATTAGCGCCCCTTACGAAAGGCCTTGTAATCCAGATATTATTATTAAAACCGAATCTTCCTCGATTGAGGAATCTATTAATAAGGTTATTAACTATATTTTGCCTAGAATTGAATTATCTAATTAATGTAACAACTTATTATGAGTAAATATTATTTAAATTATTTGGACGAGTTAGAATCTGAAGCTATTTATATACTGAGAGAAGTATGGGCACAGTTCGAAAATCCGGTGATATTATTTTCGGGAGGTAAGGATTCAATATTGGTTACCCATTTGGCAAAAAAAGCGTTTTATCCGAGTAAAATCCCGTTCGCTCTTATGCACGTCGATACTGGGCATAATTTTCCTGAGACGATTAAGTTTAGAGATGACTTAATAGAAGAATTAGGTGTTAATTTGATTGTTGGTTCTGTTCAGGATGCTATTGATAAAGGAAGAGTGGCCGAAGAAAAAGGGAAAAATGCAACAAGGAATGCTTTGCAGATCACGACATTATTAGATGCTATTGAAGCTAATAAGGTGGATTGTGCTATAGGAGGTGGACGTAGAGATGAAGAGAAAGCAAGAGCTAAGGAACGTTTTTTCTCACATCGGGATGATTTTGGACAATGGGACCCTAAAAACCAACGTCCAGAACTTTGGAATTTATTAAACGGAAAGCAGTTTGAAGGCGAGCATTTTAGAGCTTTTCCAATAAGTAACTGGACAGAGATGGACGTTTGGAATTATATAAAAAGAGAAAACATTAGCATACCATCCTTATATTTTGCTCACGACAGAGAAGTTGTTAGAAGGAATGACTCATGGATACCAGTATCAGAATTTCTAATGCTTGAAGAAGGTGAGGAAATAGAAAAAAAGAAAATACGTTTTAGAACCTTAGGAGATATTACAATTACAGGAGGAATAGAGTCTGATGCTGATACGCTTAGTAAAATTGCTCAAGAAGTCTCAGCTATGCGTAAAACAGAACGTGGTGATCGATCGGATGATAAGCGGTCAGAAACTGCAATGGAAGATCGAAAGAAACAGGGATATTTCTAAAATTAGTATTATCACTTTATTTATTCAAAAAACAAAACATGGAAATTAAAGACAATAATCAACTACTTCGATTTACTACTGCAGGAAGTGTAGATGATGGTAAAAGTACGCTGATAGGAAGGCTCCTTTTCGATTCTAAATCAATATTTGAAGACCAACTGGCTTCTGTTACTGCTACCAGTTCTAAAAAAGGGCATGATGGGGTTGATTTAGCGCTGTTTACAGATGGTCTAAAAGACGAAAGAGAACAAGGAATTACCATAGATGTCGCTTACCGTTACTTTACTACACCAAAAAGAAAGTTTATAATAGCGGATACCCCAGGACATATTCAATATACGCGTAATATGGTTACTGGTGCATCTACTGCTAATGCAGCAGTTATACTAATAGATGCTAGGCATGGAGTTATTGAACAAACGAAACGTCACTCTTTCATAGCTTCTTTATTAAATATACCTCACTTAATTGTTTGCGTAAATAAGATGGATTTGGTTGATTTTGCCGAAGAAAAATTTGAACAAATATCTAAAGAATTCGAACAATTTTCTTCTAAGCTTTTGATGAAAGATATCCGGTTTATTCCCATTAGTGCACTTATTGGTGATAATGTTGTCAATCGTTCTGAAAATATGCCATGGTACGAAGGAGGAACATTATTGAATATTCTTGAAACCTTACATATAAGTAGTGATATAAATAAAATAGACGCTCGTTTCCCCGTGCAAACGGTACTACGTCCACAAGATGATGGGAATCGGGACTATAGAGGTTACGCTGGTCGAATTGCTAGCGGCATATATCGGAAAGGAGATGAAGTTGCAGTTTTACCTTCAGGTTTCACCTCTAAAATTAAGTCCATGAACGCTGGAGAAAAAGAGGTGGAAGAAGCTTTTGCTCCAATGTCCATTTCTATTACTTTAGAGGATGATATAGATATAAGTCGTGGGAATATGATTGTAAAGAAAAATAATCAACCGGAATCTTCACAAGAATTTGACGTAATGCTTTGTTGGTTGAATAATGATGCTGCTAAGCCGAGAGCGAAATATGTGATACAGCATACTTCAAATGAGGAAAGAGCTATTATTAAAGAAGTGGTTTATAAAATGGATATAAATAGTTATGATCGAATAGAAGGGGATTCAAACTTAAAAATGAATGATATTGCTCGCGTAAAGATAAGAACAACCCACAGGCTTATGGTCGATTCTTATCGAGACAATAGAAACACGGGTAGCATCACGCTAATTGATGAGCAAACGAACGAAACAGTAGCGGCAGGAATGATCGTGTAATCTATTGACTAATTTTTAAAAACAAAACCTTGAAGGATTTAATGAAAACCGCAATTCTTGCTGCTTTAGGAGCTGGGAAAAGAATTATGGAAATATATAACCATGAAAATTTTGGTATAGATTTTAAGAGTGATGATTCGCCTTTAACAAAAGCGGATTTGGCATCTCATAAGATTATAATGACGGCTTTGAAGAAAACAAATATTCCAGTGCTTTCAGAAGAGGGTCGCGATATCGACTATTCCGAGAGAAAGGTTTGGGATCAATTATGGATAGTGGATCCAATTGATGGAACAAAAGAATTTATAAAAAGGAATGGTGAATTTACTGTTAATATTGCTTTGATAGAAAACAAAAAGCCAGTTCTAGGGGTAATATATGTTCCTGCTCTTAAAGATTTATATTTTGCTTCTAGTGATGGTTCTTTTCATGTTAAAGACATAGATTCGAACACCACCTTTGATGATATAGCCGGAAACGCAACAAAAATTCCCGTTTATAAACCAGAAAAGGTATATACTATCGTCTCTAGTAAGTCACACTTGTCTAAAGAAACACAAGATTTTATAGATAAGGTTAAATCACAAAAGGGAGAGATTAAGACAATCTCAAAAGGTAGTTCACTTAAGCTGTGTATGGTAGCTAAAGGTGAAGCCGATTGCTATCCAAGATTTGCCCCCACGATGGAATGGGATACTGCAGCGGGACAAGCTATTTGCTCTTTTGCGGGTAAAAGAGTTATTGACCAAGAGACAGGTGAAGAAATGCTATATAATAGAAAGGATTTACTTAATAACTGGTTTATAGTGCAATAGTTAATTATCAGTAAAACTTAAAAAACTTTTATATCAATTTAAATTATGAAAATCAAAAATATCTGCTGTATAGGTGCCGGGTATGTTGGGGGACCAACAATGTCGGTTATCGCTCAAAAATGCCCGGACATAAATGTAACTGTGGTAGATCTTAATGAAAAAAGAATTGCAGCCTGGAATGATGAAGATGTAGAAAATATACCGATTTACGAACCGGGACTTTCAGCTGTAGTTTCAGAAGCAAGGGGACGCAATCTCTTTTTCTCTACAGATGTTGATGAAGCCATCGATAAAGCAGATATGATATTTATTTCGGTAAATACGCCAACCAAAACATATGGTATCGGTAAAGGAATGGCGGCTGATTTAAAATGGATAGAATTATGTGCGCGACAAATTGCAAAAATAGCTACTTCGGATAAAATAGTAGTTGAGAAATCTACATTACCTGTAAGAACCGCTCAGGCGCTTAAGAATATTCTTGAAAACACTGGTAATGGTGTGAACTTCCAGATATTATCAAACCCTGAATTTTTAGCAGAAGGAACCGCAGTAGATGATTTGTTAAACCCTGATAGGGTTTTAATCGGTGGGGATATCGATAATGAAAAAGGCAGAGAAGCTATGCAAGCTTTGGTTGATGTATATGAACATTGGGTTTCTAATGATCATATTTTGACCACTAATGTTTGGTCTTCAGAATTATCGAAATTAACGGCCAATGCTTTTCTAGCTCAACGGGTTTCAAGCATTAATGCCATGTCTGAATTATGTGAAGTGACTGGTGCCGATGTTAATGAAGTTTCTAAAGCTGTAGGAATGGATTCTAGGATAGGAGCAAAATTTCTAAAAGCCTCCGTTGGCTTTGGAGGTTCTTGTTTTCAAAAAGATATTTTAAATCTGGTATATATAGCCAAAAGTTTTGGATTGAATGAAGTAGCTGATTATTGGGAGCAGGTGATTATTATGAATGATCATCAAAAAAGACGTTTTGCTGCTAATATTGTAAGAACCCTATATAATACGGTTTCCGGAAAGAAAATAGCAATGCTGGGTTGGGCCTTTAAGAAGGATACAAATGATACTCGTGAAGCCGCATCTATATATGTTGCCGATTATTTGTTAAGTGAGCAGGCAGAAATTGTTGTTTATGATCCAAAAGTTACTGAAGAGCAGATCTATGCAGATTTGGATTATCTAGGTTCGAGAACAGGCGAGGAGAACAGAAAATCAGTGAAGATTGTCAATACAGCGGAAGAAGCTTGTGTTGATGCTCATGCTGCTGCCTTAATGACCGAATGGGATGAATTTTTAGATCTTGATTGGGATGCTATATATGATGAAATGTTAAAACCGGCATTTTTATTTGATGGAAGGAAATTGCTGAATAAGAAAGAAATGATTGATTCTGGTTTTAAATTTTATGCTATAGGGAATTAATTAAATAATGATATAAGATAATTCATTTTATCAATAGTTAGACTTAATTTTTAGACATGGGTAAAAACTCTAAAATATATTTAGCTGGACACCGCGGTATGGTAGTACCATTTGGAGAGCTTTAGAAAAAAACAAGAATTTACCAGGCTTCTACTTCTGAATTATACGGAGGTTTACCGGAAAATAAGAATGCAAATGGTTGCTATGATTAAACATGTCCTTTTTATCCACGTTCTCCATATGGTCTGGCTAAAATCTATGGTTTTTGGATAACAAAAAATTATCGCGAAGCCTATAATATGTATGCCTGTAATGGAATCCTGTTTAATCATTAATCGCAAAAGAAGAGGAGAGTCTTTTGTGGCTCGAAAGATTACGCGAGCCGTAGCAAAAATAGCTCTTGGTTTACAGGGTAAAATTTATTTAGGGGACCTAGAAGCGCAACGAGACTGGGACATGTGAGGGATTATGTATACATGATGTGGATGATCTTACAGGCAGACAAACCTGAAGATTGGGTGATCGCCACAAGTGTGACAACAACGGTACGAGAATTTGTTCGTATTACTTTTAAGAAAGTAGGAATCGAATTGTCTAAAGGAGAAGGAGTTGATGAAAAAGCTTTGGTAGTAGCTTGTAATGGAGATTACAATGTTGACATTGGTAAGGAAGTGCTTTCTGTAGATCCATCATATTTTCGTCCTACTGAATTAGATTTATTATTAGGGAATCTGTCCAAAGCAAAAAAAATATGATGGGTATCGGAGTATGATCTAAAGGAATTAGTAAGAGATGTGGTGAAAGGCGTTGTTTAGCTAATGAAAAGAGATGTTAATCTTTTAATGGTAGGGCATAGGGTTTTAAAACAGGTTGAATAGATTGAAGTTTTTTGAAGCTCTAAAATATTGTTAATGTTTTAAATAGGCTCAGATTATATTAGTTATTAGGTTTTAGTTAATCTGATTTTTTTAGTAGATTATTGATATATTAAAAATTTAGTTTCTTATGAAAATATTATTTACATCTGCAATTGCAAAATTTAAGATGATAAGATTTTTAATAATCATGATATTAGTTTTGATTTTACTTACATCGATGATATAGTAGATGAATTTAAAGTCCTAATCGATGAAAAACAAGGAATGAATAATTCTCCATCTTTTTGGTTTGCTAAAATTAATAATTGAAAGACTTCAATCATTAATGAATTTTATGTTAACAATTGAATAAGTATGGGTAACAAAGCGTGAAGAGAATTTTTGCCGATGGAACCAGGAGATTTTCTAAAAACCTCATCCAATGTACAAGCAATTGAAAATTATAGCTATAAAAACAAAATTGCAATTGAAAGGAGAAACAAATACTGTAAGTTAGTTTAAGAAAATTTTATAAAAAATTTTCTTAAACCTATTAAAATATATAGTCTTTTAAAATTTAAATTTAATATGAATACAAATACAAATAAGAATCTTTCGGCACTAATACGAGGTGGTCAAAAGCCTAATGGCACTGTTAAAGTTAGTGGAGCTAAAAATGCAGGTACTCGTTTATTAGCAGCAGCTACAATTTCTGATGAAATAGTTCAACTTAATAATTTTCCTACTGAGCTTGTGGATGTACAATACAAGGTAGATTTTATAAATAAGAGCGGTGGAAAAGTTGTTTTGGATAATAGTTTGGATACGGTTAGAATTGATCCATCAGGGTATGTCGATTCTTTGTTGGATAATTATGAGTATCCTATCAGGACTACATATTTATTAGTTGCAGGTCTAATCAAAAGATCAGGTAAAGCTAGAATACCTTATCCTGGTGGCTGCAAAATTGGCAACCGAGGTTATGATCTTCACATAATGGTATGGAAAAGTCTCGGGGCTAAAGTTGAGGAGAAAGAAGATTATATTGAAGTAACCGCCCCATCAGGTTTTAAAGGTGGGATTGTTAATTTTCCAATTTCTACCATTGGAGGAACTGAAAACGCTCTTATTTCAGCTTCAATTTCTGATAATGAGACTATTATTAAAAATGCATATATAAGTCCAGAAGTTGAAAGTCTTATTGCTTTTCTGAAGAGCATGGGAGTTAAAATAGAAACTGTAGGAAATAGTTATATCAAAGTTGAAGGAGCGAAATACTTAAGAGGTTCAATTTTTAATGTCATACCTGATAGAATAGAAGCTATAACCTGGATCATTTATGGCATCATATCAGGAGGTAATATAACAGTTAAAGATGTTCCCTTTGAAATAATGGATATCCCATTGATTCACTTGGAGGATGCTGGAATAAACATTTATAGAAACGATAAGAACGTGGTGGTCGGACCGGATTGCTTGGTAAACGGAGAAATTCAGCCATTTGAATTAGCTTGTGGAACGCATCCAGGTATTATTTCAGATATGCAACCTTTTTACACTTTGTTAGGCTTACATGCTGATGGAGTTAGTAGAATATATGACTATCGATATCCGGAAAGATTAAAATATTGCGAAGAGCTTAATAAATTTTATAATGATGCGATAGAATGGCAGACCGGTAAAATCAAAACAGTTGGGAAATCTAAAATTTCTTCGGCTACAGCTAAATCCACAGATTTAAGAGGAAGTATGGCAGTAGTATTAGCAGCATTAATGGCTGATGGAGATTCTAAAATAGAAAATGTAGAAATGGCTTTGAGAGGATATAATAATCTAGAAAAGAAATTGGAAGGTCTCGGAATTAATATTGAAATAACTGAAAATTTTCCTGAAAAGATGTAATGGGTTCATTTAGGAGTGATTTAATTGCAGTATCAAAAAGTAGACTCACTGTTTTAGTTTGTGGTATTGCAACAAGTATTATAACTGCTAGATTTTTAGGTCCAGAAGGTAATGGAGTAATAGCCGCTTTAACCGTTTATCCTGATATATTTATGGTATTCGGTTCTCTTGGAATTCGTCAGGTAACAACCTATTTTGTAGGTCAAAAAAAATATAGTGATAATGAAATTTTTTCAACGGTTTCATTATTATGGTTTATTAGTAGTGTTGTTAGTCTGATTGTCTGTTATTTTCTAGTTAATTATACTATAAAAAATGAATATAGTAATCATCTTTTGTTTCTGGCTATTATTCCTATCCCTTTCGCTCTTTTCAATACATACTCTTCCGGAATATTTTTAGGTAAAAACCAAATTAAAGAATTTAACGCTGTAAATTGGATACCAAATGTTATAAAGTTAATAGTTTTTGTATTGTTGATAATAGTATTTCCTTTAGATGTTAAAGGAGCTCTTATCGGTTTAGCGCTTGGTTATGTAATTCTAACTTTTTTCGTTTGGAAGAAATTAAAGCCCATTATAACAGGTTTTAAATTTATACTTAAATCAGAGGTGCTGAAACGGATGATTAGTTTAGGTGCTATTTATGCAATATCATTACTTATTATTAATCTGAATTATAAAGTTGATGTCATAATTTTAGAAAGATTATCCTCTGAAAGGCAAGTAGGACTATACACAAAAGGAGTTTCAATTGTGCAATATCTATGGGAAGTACCAACCTTATTGAGTACAATTGTGTTTGCTAGAAGTGCTTCTTCAAAAGCCCCTAAAGACTTTTCTTTTAAAGTTACCAAATTATTACGCATTTGTTTAGTAATAATTCTGTTTGGTTCTATTGTGTTTTATCTACTTTCAGAATTTATTATGGTAGCACTCTATGGTAAAGAATTTTTAGAGAGTTCGACGGTGCAAAAATATTTATTGCCAGGAATTTTTTTATTAACATTATTTAAAGTGTTAAATATGGATTTAGCTGGGAGGGGCAAGCCTTGGTTGGCTATATTTTCAACTTTACCTGCTTTAGTTTTAAACATAATATTAAATTATAGTTGGGCTGCCGAGTTTGGAGCAAATGGTGCTGCATTGGCTTCAACAATTAGTTATTCTGTTAGTGCAATTATTTTTTTGATAGTTTATTCTAGAACAGTAAACATATCTATTGGGGAAATACTTATGTTTAAAAAAGATGATTTTGATTTTTTGAGGGAAGTAAAAAATAAAATAAAAAAATGAGAGATTTTGTCAATTTTGATTTAACCAATTATAATTCATATAGACTTAAAGCAGTTTGTGAAAGAGCTTTTTTTCCGGATAGCCATGAGGATATTCGGACTTTATTCTCAAACAAATCCAAAAAAAAAATTTTAATAGGAAGCGGGCACAATATTATTTTATCAAAAAAAAAATATAGAGAAGATTTCGTTGTATTTTCAGGTAATTATGATAAAATAGAGTTAATTGGGGAAGATCAGTTAATTTGTCAAGCTGGGGCTAATATGAAACAATTAACAGCATTTGCGTTGGAACATTCTTTATCTGGGTTGGAAGTGTTTTATGATATTCCTAGTTCTTTGGGGGGTGCTGTAGTTATGAATGCAGGAGCAAGTGGTGAGGATATGAATGGATTAATTGTGAAAGTATGGTATTATAATCCAGATACAGATGAAATTGAATGTAAGGATAAGTCGGAAATTGGTTTTGAATATAGGAATAGTTTCTTTCAAAGGAATCCACATATGATTGTATGTAAAGCATTGTTGAAATTAGTGAAGAATGACAAATTAGCGATTGAAAAAAAGATGCTAGAAATAGAGAAAAAGAGATGGGCTAAGCAACCGCGAGATTTCCCAAATTCTGGCAGTGTGTTTAAAAGACCACCCAATAAGTTTGTTGGTCCAATGATTGAGGAATTAGGACTGAAAGGTTATAGAATAGGAGGAGCCATGGTATCGAATAAACATGCTGGTTTTATCGTTAACTATGATAACGCTACTGGGGAAGATATTATTAATCTTATAAAGTATGTTCAAAATCAGGTGTTAACAAAGTTTGAAGTTAACCTTGAAATAGAACAAAGAATCATTTAATATGAAAATTGGATATGCTATTTTTGGTATTAAGGAGGGCATTGGAGGACATTTTCATAGTCTAGTTACAATTGCGGGTGAAATATCTCAAGAGTTTGAGGTTTTTGTAATATGTGTTAGTGAAAAAATGAGTCCTATTATTGTAGATTCTGGATTGCCTTACATTCACATCGACTCCATTAGGCCATTTAATTCTATCTCCAAAGATATTTTAGATGTAATTAAGACTGAGGATTTATCTATGATCCACTGTTTTGATATGTTCTCATTTTATTTTGTTTCAAAGGTTTCTAATCATTGTCTTTTAACCAAATGTGGAGGAGTTAATCCTGCTTATTTTCCAAAATCCAAGTTTATTTCGCTGTTTTCTAAAGAGAATTTTGAATTTTTAAAACAAAACAAAAAATTTAAAGATTCCTACATTAGTTTGATACCTAACCGAATAAAACCTTTTGAACAAAATGTTTCCTTAATTCGTGAGCTTAAGATTGAATATTCAATTAAAGAAGATGACTTAGTGATAGTTAAAATATCAAGATTCGCCTCATACTATAAGAGGTCTTTGATTCAAACGGTGGAATTGTATGAGGAATTAATTGATTCAATGCCGTCAAAAAGAATAAAACTGATAATAATAGGGGTTGTTCAAGATGAACTTTTTTTTAATGATTTTAATAATAGAGTAAAGAATATTCCAGGAATTGTAATCGTAAATAAGGAGAAATATATTAGGGACCCCAAAGGCTTACTGTCTATCGCAGACATATGTGTTGGTAGTGGACGTAGTTTTATGGAAGCTGCGTGTTTAGGTATTCCTTCGGGTACACATAGTCAAAATGGTTCTTTTCCAAATTTAGTTGAATCAACAAATTTTAATAATTTTTTTGCCTACAATTTTTCGGAGAGGTCGGTTTCTGAGAAAAAGGATCTTGATCGTTTAGTTGATTTTAAAAAGGTGCTTTCTGATAAAGCTTATTTGGAGGAATGCTCTAGATATATGAGATATATATCTACAACTTTTTTTGATGTAAGGTCGGCTAGAAGTATTTATATTGATTTGTATTTAAAAATTATAAAGAAACCATATAACTTGCCATTAAGAGACCGTATCCTATTTAAAATTTTTATGTATTATAAATATATTAAAATTAATGGATTGCAAAAAGTATTGAGAAAAGTGATATTCAAAAATATATATGCAAGTAAATAATATATATAAGGAAAATATAAGTTCAGCTATTTCGTTATGAAATTGGTTTATCGCTATAATAAAAAAGTCGGTTGGAAAAAAGTGTAGGAAATATTAAGATAAAATGGAGTTTAGTAATTATTTCTTCTATAAGTATTTTTTTAATTACTTTTCCTGGAACCAAAAATGAATTATCGAGTGTTTATGCTCTTCTAAAGGGCCTAATTATTCTAATTCCTTTGTACTTTGTTCCATTGTATAAATTCCCTAAGCCAAAATTTTTTCGTTTGGGAATTTGTTTAGCTTTATGTCACATTATTACATTTACTAATAAGTTTGCTTACATGTCCCAGCAGTTGGATATGTTTATGCTTGAATTGATAATTCCTTTAGGTTCTTTTTTTATTTTTTCTGTTTTGAGACCTAGTCAAATTAGTTTGTTCATAATGTATTTGAATATTGGATTGATACTAGCCTGTACTCCTTACTTTTTTGGATTTTTAAGTAATGATGTTATTGATGTGGAATCTTATGATATGAAAAAATATGGAGCGAGTGGAATTTTATTTACTGGTTATTTTAAAAATATACACAATGCTTCAATAACACTTTCTGTAAGTTCAATTATTTTACTTTATAGGATGAAGAATATAGAAAAGTTGTGGGGGAAAATAGTTCTTGGTGTAATAATTTTGTTTGGGTTATTATGCGTATATAAAACTTATGTAAGAACTGCATGGGCTATGTTAGGAGCTGCATATCTCTTTAACTTTTTATATAGCAAAAAAAATTATAGACGGATATTACGCTTTATTTCTATGTCAAGTTTGGCGGTTATGGCTTTGTTGTATGCATTTATTACTTCAGAAGTTTTGCAGATGAGGTTATATGAGAAGAACGTATATGATAGTTCGGGGTTGTCGGTAGGATCTGGACGCTTAGTTTTTTGGGAAACCATGCTACAATATCTGGGAACTCTAGATATAGTTAGTTTTCTTTTTGGTACTGGGCGATATAGTGGTATGGATTATATGCAATATGCTATAGGTAAGCGACTTTTTTCGCATAATGGTTTTTTGGATGTTTTAGTTTCTTCAGGTTTTATTGGTTTATTTTTTTTTATTTTTTATATAAAATCTCTTTTTAAGTACGCCTTAGAAGTAGAGCATTACGTTGTTCTTTGGATGTTAGTTATTGCTTGTATATTTCAATCTCACCAAATTTATTGGCTACTTATAATAATAGCTTTTCTATTTGCTGAAATAATATCCAAAAGAAATTTACATGAAAATTATAAATATTAATTGAAATGATATGGTAGTCCGTTTATATAGATTTTCAAATTGGTTATATTTACATAATATGTCTATTGTAGCTAGTATCTTAACGAAATTATCCCATATTGTTTTTTCATGCTCGGTACCCTATCAAGCCGAGATAGGAAAGAATTTTAAACTAGGTCATGGTGGTCTTGGTGTAGTTATAAATAAAAAAACGAAAATAGGATATAGTTGCACTATAAGTACATGTGTAACTATAGGCGGAACTAATAAAATAGATATTGTTCCGAAGCTTGGAAATAATATTTATGTTGGTTCAGGTGCAAGAATATTAGGGCCGGTTATTATAGGAGACAATGTTGTTATAGGGGCAAATAGTGTAGTTGTAAAGGATATTCCATCTAATTGTGTGGTTGCAGGGGTTCCAGCCAAGGTGATAAAAGAAAATATTAAAATAGAGGATTATATCTAAAAATACTATGAGAATACTTATAAATGTTCCAAAATTATCGAATCCCGGAGGTGTGTCAGTCTTATATAATGTTTTGAAAATTCAAGATAGATATGATAATGTTAAACTTTTTCAAATACATAGTAAATTACCTTCTTTTTTAGGTTTTATAAAAAAGTATATAGAGTTTTTTAGCTTAGTTAAGCTTTTTGATATCATTCAGTTAAATCCATCTTTGAATAAAAAATCCTTTTTCAGAGATTCTATTTATGCTTACATAGCTAAACTTGCTAAGAAAAAACTAGTAGTTTATTGGCACGGCTGGGAAAATGATTATGAAGAGGCAATATTTAAGTCTAAATTTTTGAAATGGATTTTTAAAAAGACATTTGCGAAAGCAGATCTATCTATTGTTTTAGGTCAGGTTTTTTCTGATAAACTAAAAAATTTAGGTTTTCAGAACAGAATTATTATAGAGACCAATGCCGTTGAATCTAGATTTCTATCATTTCCATTAAAAAAAAGAGTCATCAATCAGGATGATGAAATAAAGTTACTGTTTATAGCTAGATTACAAAAAGAAAAGGGGGTTTATGAAGCAATTGAAACGTTAAAATTGTTGAATAAAGAACAGAAGAATAAATATAAGTTAATTATTGCTGGCTCAGGTAATGAAGAAGAGAAAATAGCTGCTTTGGCAAATAATGATGACTCTATTGACTTTCTTGGTTATATTAGGGATGAAGATAAACATAAGGCATTATTAAACTCAGATATTTTATTTTTTCCTACTTACTATCCAGAAGGTCTGCCATTAACGATTTTAGAAGGAATTATGTATGGATTGCCAGTTATTTCTAGGCCTGTAGGAGGAATTTCTGATATAATAATTCATGAAAGAAATGGATTCATTATAGAAAGTAAAGATGCTAAGGACTTTGCAAATGTGATAAAAAGGTTGTCTTCTGATAATAATTTGTATTCTAAAATTTCAGAGAATAATATAGAAAAGAGTTCTATGTTTATGCCTAGTTCTGTATGCGAAAGATTGATGGGATATTATAATTCAATAGTATAATAAAATTTATCTTTTAATGAAAAGTCTAGGCTTTTATTATAATAGAATTAAATCTATTTCTGTTCAAGAACTACTCTTTTACAGAACTTTTCAATTTTTCAATCAAAATATTAAACTTAAATATTTAAAAAATAATTCTAAAAAATCATATAAACTGAATGTTCCCGTAATTGATTGGAATACGAATGATTTTACAGTAGATTATGAATATAATATATTTAATAAAGTGACGGTTAATCTTAAAGAAAGTATTGATTGGTATTCAGACCCATATACTAATAAAAGACATCCGTTAATGTATTTTACATTATATAACAAACAAAATTATGATTTGTATGGAGACGTAAAATATATTTCAGATATAGGAAGATTACACTTTTTGCCGTTTTTGGCACTAAATTTCTTTAATAATAAAAACAACGAATCTCTTGACGTAATTAGAAAGCATGTAAATAGTTTTAATAGAGATGTTAAGTTTTTATATTCTATTCACTGGACAAGTGGAATAGAAGTAGCTATTAGAAATATAAATCTAATATATACTTTATTGATTTTGGATCAAATAGCGGAAGTAGATGAAATTCTCAAGAATGAAATTAAGGAATTGATATTTAAGGGTGTTACTTTTTTAAGGAACAATTTATCCTTGTATTCATCAGCAAATAATCATTTGCTTGCTGAATTGTGTGGTTTGGCCGTTTTTGATTTGATTTTTGAAACAAATCATAATAAATATGTTAAATGGTTCTTGAAGGAGGTAGACAGACAATTTAATGAAGATGGAGTTAACTTTGAATTGTCTACAGGATATCATGCAGAAACACTAGATTATACTCTCGTTGTTATATCTTTAATACAAAAACTTAAATTAGGTTATTTGTATAATATTGAGTCATTAAGGGAAAAAATTATAGCTGGAGGGTGCTTTTTGTTTAACTGTGAGGTCTATAATTTATCACATTTTGGTGATTGTGATGATGGACATTTAATATATCCATTTATGGATAAAAATTTTGACTATCATAAATCCATCTTGCAATCTATAGATATCTTATATGATACAAAATATAGTACTTCAGAAGTTATTGATAGTCGAAATTTATTGTTGTTTGGTGGAGATGTAGTTTGTAGTAAAATTAGAAAAGTTATTGATGAACCTGTAGACACTATTTTTAAAGACTCTGGTTATTTATTCTTATATGATAATAAGAGTAAGACAAAATTAACATTTGATTTTGGAGCAATTGGGGATAACTTGTTGTCGGCTCATGGGCACTCTGATCAGTTATCATTTACATTAGGAGTGAATAGTAAACCTGTTTTTGTGGATAATGGAACTTTTCAATATCACGAACGTTATAAAAACTTTCGAGATTATTTTAGGGGGGTTTATGCCCATAATACTCTCTCTGTTAACGGTGAAAATCATGCTAAAATATTAACGAGAATGAGTTGGGATAAAACTTCTAAAGCCAAACTTTTACAATATAAGAATAATAATGAAGAAGCTTTTGTTTTGGTAAGTTCTGATGTGTATAAAGAAAGATTTGGAGTAACTTTAGTAAGGGGGATTAATTTCAATAAAAGGAATAGGAAAATTATAATCAGTGATGAAATTATTAATCCTCAAAATAAGGAGATATCAATAGATAGTATATTTAATATTCATCCTTCATTAAGTTTAACTGAGAAGAATGAGGATGGTTTCCAATTGATAAATGGAGTTTCTTTAAATGTTTTAAATAAAAAGAGCTTATTATCCTATGAATCTGGGAATATAGAACCTCTTTTAGCTTGGTTTTCAGAAAAGTTTGAACACAAAGAAGTTGGCTTAACGGTAATTAGTAAATTTAAAAATAATATGTCCGAAAAAATGGACTATGTAATAACTTTTTAGAAGTATGAATATTATCTATATATTAGGAACTGGTAGAACTGGGACTACACTTCTTGGTATTGCACTAAGTAATAATTCTGATATTTTTGATACAGGGGAGATCTTAAAGTTTTGTAAACTTAGAGGAGAGCCGCACGGATTTGATTCTTCAACTCCCAATTATATTTTTTGGAAAGGCATTTTTAATAAACTAAAAGATAGAGTAGATATTAATCATAGTTTAGACGAAACTATACATAAGATTGAATATCATAAATATTTTTTCAAGAATTTTTTCCTTAGAAAAAGAAGTGTTAGATACAAGAATTATATAAACAAATTTATAGATGCCTTGGATGAAGAAATAGGGGAAAATTATATAGTAGATTCTTCAAAATATCCTGGGAGAGCATTGTCATTGAAAAATCATGTGAATTCAAGGCATAATATTAATTATGTGTATATAAAAAGAAATCCAATTAGCGTTGTTAATTCATTTTCGAAAAAAAATGTCGAGCAACCATCTAAGGGATTTTTAGCATCTAATGCATATTATTTTTTGGTTAATCTTTGTTGTTTATGTTTTTTATGTACTATTAAAAGAGATGAAAAAATCACTATAAGATATGAAGACTTTATTTCTAGGCCAGAAGAGGTTTTAAATAAGATTCAATCTAAATTTAAGATAAATTTAAGTAGTTCTGTTGAGTTAATAAAAGAAAATAAGGAGCTAAAAACGGGATTTATTTTTGAAGGGAATCGTATTCGATTAAAGAGTGGAGTGATACTTAAAAAGAGTGATCAACAAATAAGTCCGAACGGAATTAAAGATTACCTAACATTATTGATTAATGGTTTTTGGTATTATATAAAGTAAATCGCATAAAAATAAAACTATGAATATAAGTATTTTCGGATTAGGATACGTTGGTTGCGTAAGCGTTGGTTGTTTAGCCCAAAATGGGCACAATGTAATAGGTGTAGATGTAAACCAAAACAAAATTGATTTAATCAATGATGGGAAACCTACTATTATTGAAGCGGATATAAATAAAATAATCCAGGAACAACATAAGTGGGGAAGAATTTCGGCTACTAAAGATGCTAAAAAGGCGGTAATGGATTCTGAGGTTAGTATTATAGCTGTAGGTACGCCTAGTTCTGAAAAAGGGCACTTAAACTTGCAATATATATTTGCTGTAGCCGAAAGTATTGGAGAGGCGATTAGTAAGAAAGATAGCTTCCATATTATTGCGTTACGTTCTACTGTAATGCCGGGCACCTGTGATAAAATTGCAAATATCATAGAAAAAAGTTCTGGAAAGAAAAGAAATAGGGCTTTCGCGGTAGTGGATAATCCGGAATTCTTAAGGGAAGGGACTGCCGTAAAGGATTACTATAACCCGCCCTTAACCTTAATTGGCTCAGATAATAAAGAGGCTGCAGAGAAATTAGCCATACTATATAAGGACTTACCGGGAGAGATTGTAATTTCCGATCTAAAGGTGGCGGAAATAATGAAGTATGTAAACAATACTTATCATGCTTTAAAAATATCTTTTGCAAACGAGGTGGGTAATATTTGTAGTGAATTGGATATTGATTCCCATGAGGTTATGAATATTTTTTGTAAAGACAAACAATTGAATATTTCACCTTATTATTTTAAACCAGGCTTTGCTTACGGTGGTTCATGTTTGCCTAAGGATTTAAAGGGGCTTCAAACTTTGGCGCACGACTTATATGTAGAGTCCCCTGTAATAGATAGTATCGATAAAACTAATGAGAATCAAATTGCAAGGGCTACCAAATTGATTTATAAATACTGGAACAAGAAGTTAGGCTTTTTAGGGTTAAGTTTTAAAGAAGGGACAGACGATTTAAGAAATAGTCCCGCTGTGAGGGTTATTGAAGCTTTATTAGGAAAAGGAGCAGATGTTACTATTTATGATAAGAATGTAAATATGACGTTACTTACAGGTACAAATAAGGATTATGTGGATGCTAGAATTCCACATTTGTCTAAATTGTTAACATCAGATTTGGAGCAGGTAATTCAAGATTCGGATGTGTTAATAGTTAATACTAAGGAGAAAGAATTTATTGAAAAATTAGAAGATATTGAAGGTAAGGTTATTATCGATTTTGTGCGGCTCGGAGATCAATTCTTGAATAAGAAAAACTATACCGGTATAAACTGGGCTACAGATTTAGAAACTGGAAAATATATATCAGCAGAAGATACTGTGATTTAAGGAAAAATAAATGAGTCTACACGGAAAACATATATTAATAATTGTTGAAAATTTACCCGTTCCATTTGATAGAAGGGTTTGGCAAGAAGCAACCACTCTTAAAACTAATGGAGCGGATGTCTCTATAATTTGCCCTAAAATGAAGGGGTATACGGAAGATTATGAATTAATAGATAGTATAGAAATATATAGGCACCCATTGCCTTTAGAAGCTAGAGGGGCATTAGGATATTTGATAGAGTATGGAGGGGCAATATATTGGGAGATAAAACTTGCTAGGCAGATTTATAAGAAAAAACCATTCCATGTGATCCATGGATGTAATCCACCGGACTTAATTTATCTTACAGCGAAAATTTTTAAGAAGAAAGGTGTCAAATATGTTTTTGATCACCATGATATTAATCCTGAGCTTTATATTGCCAAGTATGATAAAAAGGATTTTTTTTATAGGTTAATGCTGTATTTTGAAAAGAAGACTTTTAAACATGCTGATGCGAGTATCGCAACAAATGAATCCTATAAAGAAATAGCCATTCGAAGAGGGGGTATGAGGGAAGATAACGTACAGGTGGTAAGAAGCGGGCCTAAACTAGATAGGCTTAAATTGCAGCCGCCAAAACTGGAATATAAAAAAGGTAGAAAATATCTTATTGGATATTTAGGAGTTATAGGTGAGCAAGAAGGGATTGATTTGTTGTTGGAAAGTGTTAAGCAAATTGTAGCAAAAAGAAATGATGTACAAGTTGCTATTGTAGGTGGAGGATCTGATCTTGATATACTCAAAGATTTGGCTGTAGAGATGGGGCTTAAGAACTATGTGGATTTTTACGGTCGGGTATCCGATCAACTTTTAGTCGATATATTGAATACAGCAGATGTATGTGTGAATCCTGATAAACCAACAGAGATGAACAACCTCTCTACCATGAATAAGATTATGGAATATATGGCCCTGAAAAAACCAATTGTTCAATTCAATTTGAAAGAAGGTCAATTTTCAGCTCAAGAGGCATCCTTATATGCTGAGGATGTTACAGATTTTGCAAATAAAATAGAATATTTGCTCGATAATAAAGAAGTGAGAAGCTATATGGGAGATTTCGGCTACAATAGGGTGGTTAACGAGTTATCCTGGGATTATGAGTCCGTTAAATTGATTTCTTTCTATCAAAGGTTGCTTCATATAGATACTTAATCTAATCGATAAAAATGAAACGATCTGTTTTAATCATACCATTCTCTATTCTAATTCATTTGGTCATTATTAACCTAACGCTGTTTACACTAAGTTATGAGACTTATAATAATATGGTGTCCATCGTTTATTATAATCTTAGTTGGCTGCTTATTACTTTTGCTATAGATTTTTACCCAACAAAGCGTAATGAGCGTTTTTTTACTAATTTTCATAAAGTATTAAGTCTGTTTTTAATTTTTTCATTGGCTTACTTTACTAATTTTAGTTTTCGGAATCTTACAATTTATCCGGCATATCAGTTGAAAGTGTTATTGGTTATTTTTGTAACCATTATTATATACCGATATATTTTTTATTATTTAAGAGATATTTATCGCGTGGAAGGCGGGAACTTTGTGAGCGTTGTGGTGATTGGTAGGGATCGTAAGCTTAAAAAAATTCGTCAGATTTTTGATCAGCCGGAATTGGGATATAGATATAAAGGATATTTTGATAATCATCCTTCTAAAAGTATTACTTATTTAGGAGAGGTAGATAAAGCTTTTGATTTTATTCGGAATAATGTTGTAGATGAAGTTTATTGTATGGTTTCAAGATTGTCTTCCGATCAGATAAATGAATTGATAGCTTTTTGTGATAATAATCTGGTAAAAATAAAAATGGTACCGGATAATAAAGAAATTTATACCAGGGCAATGAATGTAGAGCTTTTTGGCAATGTACCGATTTTGAATTTAAGAAAATTGCCCCTAGATACTGATGTAGCACGTTACACCAAACGTATCTTTGATGTCGTTTTTTCTTCTTTGGTCATTCTTTTTATATTATCCTGGCTGATTCCGGTTATAGGTTTGTTAATAAAGTTGGAGTCTAGAGGACCGATCTTTTTTAAACAAAAAAGGCATGGGGTAAACAAACAATCTTTTTTTTGTTATAAATTTCGGTCAATGGCAGTAAACAAAGAAGCAGATACAAAGATGATGACCAAAAATGATGCTAGGCTTACCAAAATCGGGAAGTTTATTCGAAAAACCAGTATTGATGAATTACCTCAATTTATAAATGTTTTTAATGGTGATATGAGTGTGGTAGGACCAAGGCCGCACATGGAAGCTCATACGAGAGAGTATGAAAATTCAGTAGATAAATACCTTGTCCGTCATTATGCGAAACCTGGAATAACCGGTTTGGCTCAAATAAAGGGATATCGCGGGGAGGTAGTTGTGAAATCTGATATAATTAATCGTACGCGTTTGGATATTTTTTACGTAGAGAAGTGGTCATTATTACTTGATGTCAAAATCATTATTAAAACCGTACTAAATGCAATAGGAGGAGAAGAAAATGCCTATTGATATTATTTAAATTTAAGAATTTATTTTTTAGATCTTTTTAAAAAATTATTTTAGCCTAAAATCTATTTTGATGTTCAAACCCAAATTTATTATTTGCTTATTTTGTTTAGCGCTGCTATCGTCTTGTGTGTCACGTGAAGAGATGGTATATTTTCAAAACCTAGATCAAATTAAAGATATGGGAGATGCTTCTATTTACGATAATTTGAAGATTAAACCTAATGATCAACTGAGTATTACTGTGTCCGCAGAAAATATGGAGTCAGCAACACCATTTAACCTACCTTTTGTAGCTGGTATGGCCGGAGGGCAAATGGGAGATTTACGAGTGAATGGTACGCCCGTTCTGCAAAATTATTTGGTAAATGCTGAAGGCGAAATCCAGTTTCCGATTTTAGGAACTATTAAGGTTGCTGGTCTTAATAGAAAAGAATTATCTAAAAAATTGAAGGGAAAAATTTCTGAGTATATACAAAACCCGATTGTGTTTGTAAGGATATCAAATTTTCAGGTTACCATATTAGGTGAAGTGAAGCAACCAGGAACTTTTCCTGTTACCGATGAATATCTTAGTCTGCCAAAGGCCTTAGGCCTCGCCGGGGATTTGACTATTTATGGAAGACGTAAAAATATACTCGTTGTTCGTGAATCCAAAGATGGTGAGAAAGAACATGCTTATTTGGATTTGACTGATTCGAATATTGTTAATTCTCCATTTTATTATCTGCAGCAAAACGATGTGGTTTACGTAGAGCCGAATGGACCTCAGTTGCAATCAGCAAATTATAATCGTAATGCATCTGTATATATTTCTATAGCCTCAGTATTGGTTTCTTTAGCTGTGTTATTAACCCGATAGTTTACTTATGAGTAGCGAATTTAAAAATTTTCAAGAAGAAGAGATTAACCTAAGAGAGGAGATTCAAAAATATTTAAAGTACTGGCCTTGGTTTTTAGTCTCGGTATTTGTTGCGATTGTTTTGGCTTTTATATATTTAAATTTATCGAAACGGGTGTACCTAACAAATGCTACAATTATAATTAAAGATGAGGATACCAAGTCTCCTGCAACCTCAGGGTTGTCCTCTTTTACAGACCTGGGTATATTAGAGGGGCTTAAAACCAGTAGTATTGAAAATGAAATTGGCTTGTTGAAGTCTAAGAGGATGATGACTAAAACTATAAGTTCTTTAGATCTTAATATTAAATATTTGAATTATGATTTTTTTGTAACACGGGAATCGTATTCTAAAGAACCATTTAAATTGGATATTCTTAAACTTAATGAACAACAGCTCGCTAACTCTGCAGCGGAAGCGAAGAATGAATTTCGGATTTCTTGGGAGGAAAATAATATTATTTTAATAAATAATGAAGATGGCAAAAAAATTGAAGCGAAATTTGGAGAGCCTATAAATATAGGATTTGCTGAAATTGTAATAAGGAAAGATGAGAATTATAAGCCTATAGCAAATAATGAAATTTTGGAATATGGATTTCGTATTATGCCTATAGAGTCGGTTGTAGCTTATTACCAGAAAGGACTGATCGCTCAATTGGTAGACGATAATTCCACATTAATCCAACTAGGTTTAGAAGGTGCGGTTCCTGCCAAATCACAGGACGTTCTAGATCAATTGATAATAGAATATAATAAAGAGGCTATTATAGATAAAAATTTAGTAGCTTCAAATACAGCTGAATTTATTAACGAACGCTTAAAAATTATAAATTTTGAATTAGACTCCGTGGAAACCGATAAAGAAGTTTTTAAGGAAGATCGTCAGCTTACTAATATTCAAGCGGAATCAGAGCTGTTTTTGGAAAATGCAAGTGAATATAAAAAAAAGCGGCAAGAGTTGACGACCCAATTGGGACTAGCTTCTGCTATGTTGAATTACCTGCAGGATGGGAATAATTCAGATCTTTTACCTGCAAACCTAGGTTTGGAAGGAGATGGCGTAAACCAGCAGGTTGCAGACTATAATAAATTGGTTTTAGAACGGAACCGTATATTGGAGTCTTCAACATTAAAGAATCCTGTTATAGTAAGTTTAGATCAGCAAATTGATCAAATGCGATCTGTGGTTGAAAAAAGTTTGCGGCGTTTAAAGGCCAATCTTGATATTTCTATGAAAGAGCTCAATAATGAGGCTAAAGTAATTCAATCCCGAATTTCTTCGGTTCCTTCCATAGAACGACAATCTCGTGGTATTGACCGTCAGCAACAAATAAAAGAAGCATTGTATTTGTTCTTATTGCAGAAAAGGGAAGAGAACTCACTTTCCCTTGCGGTAACAGCTCCTAAAGCGAAAATAGTGGATAATGCTTATACAAATGCTAATCCCGTAGCTCCTAAATCTAAAGTGATAATTTTTGGAGGATTACTAATAGGCTTTTTAATTCCAATCGGTATTATTTATGGGAAGAATATTCTTAATAATAAAGTTAAGCATAGAGATGATTTGGAGAGAAAGGCTAAGCAGATTCCAATTGTTGGTGAGATTCCTAGAATTGATAAAAAGCAAAGCCATTTAATAACGGAGGCTGATCGTTCTGTACTGGCAGAATCTTTTAGAATTGCAATTACCAATATGCAATATTTGCTGATTAATAAAAGTGATAAACAAAAAGGAATTAAAATGTTGGTTACTTCTACAGTGAAGGGAGAAGGAAAAACATTTACTTCCATAAATTTGGCGCTAACATTGGCGAATATGAGCAAAAAAGTGATCGTGGTTGGGGCTGATCTACGAAATCCGCAATTACAACGGTATGATGTAGGCTCTAAAAAACAATTAGGAGTTAGTGATTACTTAATTAATGAAGATTTAAAATTGAATGATCTAATTGAGCAAACCAAATATAATAAGAATTTAGATTTTTTAACTTCAGGAAGTATACCACCCAATCCTTCTGAACTATTAAGGCATCGTCGCTTGGGTGAAATGCTTAGTACACTAGAAGAAAGCTATGATTACATTATTCTTGATACGGCACCTTGTATGTTAGTAGCGGATACTTTCTTGATTAGTCAGTATGCAGACCTTACGCTTTATGTAGTTAGGGCTGCGTATACTGAGAAGGCTTTGTTACAATTTCCAATTGATTCCAAAAAAGCAGGGAAACTTCATGATGTTAGTTTTGTTTTAAATGATGTGGATCTCGCTAATTTTGGTTACGGCAATAAATACGGATATTCTTATGGAGCTGATAAAAAAAGCTTTTGGGAAAAGTTTAAGGAACACTTTTAGTGAGCCTTAAATTAATAAGCATTGTTATTTTCTATACATAAATTTTTTTGATGTTAATATGAGATAAAATATGTATTTTAATAAAAGTCTTTTTTTAGTTTTATTCTATTTTTTTGTCTCGGTCGGGTATTCGCAAACGGGTTTTCAATTGAATATGGAGTCTGGCGCATTCGTGAATGGCGATGGTGCATTGCCATTTTGGTTACGTAGTAATAATTATGGAAGAGTTGGTAGGCAAACAGATATATATGCTATTATTGAATCATCTTATAAATTAAATCTTAACGAAAACTCGGCTTTTACTCTTCATTCTGGATTTACTTATCGTAATGAGTTTAATGAAATAGGGGGCGATAATAATGTCTTTGTAGATGAATTGTATGCTAATTACTCTTCAAAATTTCTGAATATAAATGTTGGAGTAAAACATGATGACTTAAAGTACAATGGTTTGGCTTCAACAAATCAGAGTATTCTTTGGTCTAATAACTCACGTTCTCTACCGGGAATAGAGGTGAAAACATCCAGACCTATTTATTTTCTATTAGATAATCATTTGGGATTCGAGGCTTTATTTAGTGAATATTATTTGAATGATAATAGAGCTACTGAGAATGCCCATGTGCACCATAAGTATTTGTCTCTAGTCTATAAGTTAAATAGCGCATCAACTTTAAGATTGGGTGTTCGGCATATTGTTCAATATGGTGGAAATCCTTCAGACTCCCGTTATGAGAATCAACCGATTGGAGTTGAAGAATATGTTCGTATGTTTTTAGGTAGGGCAGGTAGCGATAATTCTCTTCCTACTGATCAGGAAAATGCGATAGGTAATCATTTAGGTAGTTATGAGTTGTCGTACAATAGAAAAATTGAAAATGGTGAATTTGAGTTATTTTATAACAGTATTTTCGAAGACGGATCTGGTAGTGCAATGAGAAATTTTCCTGATGGTCGATATGGAGCTTTTTATGACTCTGGTAAAAAGGATCACTTAATAAATTCTTTTGTGTACGAATTTATTTATACGAAGAATCAAAGCCAAACCGCTCCGCACCTTTGGGATAATTATTTTAATCACGGTGTTTATAGTAGTGGATGGACATATCAAAATAAAGTGATTGGTTTGCCATTTATAACAAGTACTTATTTATCTGACTATGGTGGTGATTATATAGCTGTCGGTAATAATAGATTGATTGCTCATCATTTTGGTGTTCAGGGTAAACTTTATTTTCCTTATGAATTTAAGGCAAGCTATAGGAGAAATTATGGATTTAATCAAAATGTAGGTTCTTTAAAATATAGGCATTACGATGCAGATGATGAACGCTCCTTATTTAAGGTTCAGCCTGAAGTCGTATCTACCTATCTAAAAGTAGGATTATTGAGAAGTTTTCTTGATTTAGATGTAATGGGTGCTGTTGATTTTTCAGACAAAAATTCCAACTTCGCCGCAGGTTTATCTGTATCCAAATCTTTTTTCTAAATCTCAAAAACTGAGATTTTATTCATTAGTCTGTATTTGCTATCCATAACTGATGAGTTTATAAATGTCGTTGGTCCTATTTTCTTACTTCCAAAATCATCATGGACGTGTCCAAATAAATGAAACTTCGGTTTTATATCGACCACTTTTTTAAGCAACTCTTCGCATCCAATATTCTTATATTCTATATTTTCATCGTGAATGCTGTAAGGCGGCGTATGCGTTATCAGTATATCTGTATCCTCCGGAACCATATCCCACTTTTCCTTAATCATTTTTCCTCTTTCTAAAGCGAATGCCCAATGAACATCACTTGGAGTATAAGGGCTTCCCCAGAAAGTAATCCCTTCAATATTGATTCCGCTATCTTTAAGATATATTATATTGCTAGGAATGATATTCGAAATTTCCTGCTGATGTTTTTCTAAGTAAAAATCGTGATTTCCTGCAATGAGTATTTTATGCTGGTATGGCTGAGCAGAAAGCCATTCAAGAAAGTCTAATGTTTCTTTTTCCGATCCTGCTTCGGTGAAATCGCCGCAATGTACGATTACGTCAGCATCTGGTATACTAAGTGCTTCATGTTTGTTGTGAGTGTCTGAAATGGAAACTAAGCGCATAGGCTACTTTAGATTATTCGCCAGTACCGTCTTCCTGCTCTTTGGAGATATAATCTTTATCTACAGGTAAAAATTTATTAGTGATTTTTGTAAGAGCAAATGCAATGATTACTGCTGTAAAAGCGAAGAAAATAAATTTAACCAATAAGCTATCGCTCATAGCAAAGCTGTAAAAAGCCAAAAATACTTCAGCAATTACAAACAATATCTTAAGGCTTAATTTAAAAATCATTGGTTAGTAGTTAGTTGTTGCAAATATAATTTCTAATCCCGTATTTCAGTAATAATTTTTAGCTTTTGACGTAAATTTAACTTCGGCAAAATACTGAATTTAAAGATTTTAGTTAAAAATTCTTAATCAGCGTATCATCATGCTTTGAGAGTTGTACATTTCAATTAAATATAAACATCTTGAGCAAAAAACAAATAGGTCTCGCGGTAATTTCAGTAATTATAATCTTAGTGATTATCGCAAGTTTCTTCGCTAATTCATTTGTCGAAAAAAAAGCAATTTCTTTACTTGAAAAAGAGGTGCCAGAACTCAAATTCGAGACTTTAGACATTAATATTTTTCAAAATGAAGCCAGCTTAACGCAGATAGATTTCAATAAACCTACTATTAATTTAAAATCTGATGAATTGACGGTCTCAGGCTTAAACTATTGGAAAATTCTCTTTGGTAAGAATATTAAATTGAACAAACTTGAAATTCAGAGCCCTCAAATAGTTTATAATTCGAAAAATAAAACATCTAAGAGTGCTGATAAATCTGATAGTAAGTCTAAAAAGTTCAATAAAGATATTACGGTTGATAAGATACAGATCAAGGAAGGAAGTTTTGAAATCTTGGATAGTATCTCAAAAAGTAAATTAATAGTAAAATCCTTCGATTTTAAAATTGAAAACATTCATGCCGATAGTACTACTATTAAGAATAAAATTCCATTCGAATTTGGACAATTTGGTCTAGAAGTAGATTCAGTAACATATAATTTGGATAAAAGACAACAATTAGATGTTGCGAAAATCAATATTCAGAATAAAAAAACGCTTTTAGAAAGCCTTCATTTAACTTCAAAGTATTCACGTCAGGAATTTCAAAAATATACTCCGATAGAAAAGGATATGTACGAGCTAACTATTGATAGTTTGGGGTTCGAAAATACAGATTATGGATTTAGAAACGATAGTTTAAAAATCCTTATAGGTAATGCTTTTATTAGTAATGCCAATTTCGATATTTACAGAGATAAAACATTGCCAGATGATACTTCAATAAAACCAATGTATAGTGAAATGCTACGTAAAATGTCACTTTTACTTAAGATGGATACACTAAAAATTTCAAATTCAAAGATTGTTTACGAAGAGAAGATGAAAGCTGATCGAGAACCGGGAAAGGTTATTTTTGCTAATCTTAACGCAACAATTGCCAATCTTACAAATTTTAGCGATCAAAAAGAATTTCCTACTACAAGTGTTAGTGCTAACGCTGATTTTATGAATGAAGCTCCATTAAATCTTCAATGGGGGTTTAAGGTAAACAATCCAAGTGATTTCTTTAATGTCTCCGGAAATATGGGAGTACTTTCTGCCAAAAGTATGAATGGCTTTTTAAAGCCGGGTATGAATGTAAAAGCTGAAGGTTCTATAACCTCTATGAGATACGATTTTTCTGGAAATAGGTTTAAAGCGACAGGTGGGGTGAATATCGCTTATAAAGATTTTAAGATTGAAGTACTTAAAAATGATGGTACAGAAAAAAGCGGTTTTCTAACAACCGTTGCAAATGTTTTTGTGAATCATAACGGCGAAAGTGGAGAAAATGCAAATAAGGGTTTAGAAATAGAACGTGATAAAACAAAATCATTCTGGAATTATCTGTGGTTATGTATTCGAAAAGGCGCTCTTAAAACTTTTATTTAAAGCTTAAAAGTTATTACTGGTCTAGTAGCATGATTTATTAAGTCTTCACTAATACTTCCATTAAAAAAATGAGAAAGTCCCTTTCTACCGTGTGTGATGATTCCTATTACATCTGCGTTATATTTTTCGGCAAAATTTAAAATCCCTTTTTCGATACTCACATCATTATAAATGTGTTTTTTAATATCCTTTAATTTTATTTCCTCAAGAAATTCCTCCAAATCTGCATAAGCCTGTTTTGTAGTCGTAAAGTTGTTGGGAGTGTTTACAAACAATAGATGAAGATCTGTTTCGAATAATTTAGCAAATTCCACGGCTTTCAAAAGTGATTTTTTATTGTCTAAATCTGCATCTGTAGCAAGAACGAAGTTTTTAATATTGATGTCAGAAATTTCTTTTTTTACTACGAAAACTGGTATTTCAGACTGGCGAACTACTTTTTCGGTGTTCGATCCGATAAACATTTCTTCAAAGCCAGTGCTTCCGTGGGATCCCATAACAATGAGATCGCAGTCGTTATTTTTAGCAAATTCAGTAATGCCTTTAAAAGCATAATTAAACTGAACAGATTCATAGATATTCAGGCCTTTTAGGAAATCCATATCTTTTATTTTGCTGAATTGTTGATGGGCCAACTTCATAAAATATAGTGCTTCCGGTACATTTTCACTGCTCTTCAAGACCGGGTCTACAAGATGAAGTGGTAGATCTAACATATGAAGCAAATAAATATCAGCATTAAATTTTGAAGCCATTTTTGCTGCAGATTTCAATGCATTCTCTGCGATTTTAGAAAAATCTGTTGGAACCAGAATCCTTTTCATAACGGTTAGTTTTAGAGTATTTTTAAACCAATATTGAATTTACAAAGATTTTTGCCTAATTGCCTGGTTTTCTTTCTCGGGAATTATTATTATATTTGCAGCGTTGAAACTAAAAAAAAGTACAGCGAGGGGACATAAAGTCCCCTCTTTTTATAACCAATATGGAGTTGAAGGAGAAAGTAGAAAAGTTACTACAAGAGGCATTCGATGAGAATAATTCCTTATTTTTGATTGATCTTATGGTGCTGCCTGATAATCAAATAAGAGTGGTTATTGATGGTGATAAAGGAGTATCTGTAGAAGATTGCATTAATGTGAGCCGTAAGGTAGAGCATAATTTAGATAGAGAGGAAGAGGATTTTTCTTTAGAAGTAACTTCTGCAGGAGTATCTGAGCCACTGCTGCTCCCTAGGCAGTTTAAAAAAAATATTGGTAGAAAGTTGCAGGTTAAAACTGAAAATGAAAAATTTGAAGGAAATTTAATCGATGCTACAGAAACTGATATTAAACTTCATTGGAAAGCACGTGAACCTAAACCGGTTGGTAAAGGTAAGGTAACGGTAGAGAAGGAAGCTGTATTAGAATATTCAGCAGTTGTTGAAGCAAAAGTTATGATAACATTTTAATTGTCTTAGTATGGAAAATCTCGCCTTAATAGATTCATTTTCAGAGTTTAAGGATGATAAGTTGATAGATCGTGTAACATTAATGGCGATCTTGGAAGATGTATTTAGAAATGCTTTAAAAAAGAAGTATGGTGAGGATGATAACTTTGATATCATTGTAAATCCTGATAAAGGAGATTTGGAGATATGGAGAAACCGTGTCGTTGTTGCCGATGGTGAGGTAGAAGATCCAAATCAGGAGATATCACTAGAAGAAGCACGACAAATTGAACCCGATTTTGAAGTTGGTGAAGATGTTTCTGAAGAAGTTAAGTTAATAGATCTTGGACGTAGAGCAATTTTGGCATTAAGACAAAATCTTATTTCTAAGATTCATGAACATGATAATTCAAATATTTACAAGCATTTTAAAGATCTTGAAGGAGAGATTTATACTGCAGAAGTTCATCATATTAGACATCGTGCAATTATCCTTTTAGATGATGAAGGGAATGAGATCGTTCTTCCAAAAGATCGCCAAATTCCATCAGATTTCTTTAGAAAAGGAGAGAATGTAAAGGGTGTTATCGAAAGTGTAGAGCTTAAAGGGAATAAACCAAACATAGTTTTATCAAGAACTGCACCTGTATTTTTAGAAAAATTATTTGAACAGGAAATTCCTGAGGTTTTTGATGGTTTGATTACCATAAAAAAAGTAGTACGAGTGCCTGGCGAAAAAGCAAAAGTAGCGGTAGATTCTTATGATGATAGAATTGATCCTGTTGGAGCTTGTGTTGGGATGAAGGGATCAAGAATTCACAGTATTGTGAGAGAGCTTGGTAACGAAAATATTGATGTGATTAATTATACAAATAACGATCAGTTATTTATAACCAGGTCTTTAAGTCCTGCGAAAATTACATCTATAAAAATTGATGAAGAAAATAAAAGGGCTGAAGTAATGCTTAAGCCTGAAGAGGTTTCTAAAGCAATTGGTCGTGGAGGTCATAATATTAGACTGGCAGGCCAATTAACAGGTTACGAGATAGATGTCTTTAGAGAAGGAGTAGAAGAGGATGTTGAATTATCCGAATTCTCTGATGAAATTGAAGACTGGGTGATTAAGGAATTTGCTAAAATTGGTCTAGATACTGCAAAAAGTATCTTAGAGCAAGATGTAAGCGATCTTATTAAGCGTACCGACCTGGAGGAAGAGACCATTCGTGAAGTATTCAATGTTCTTCGCGAAGAATTCGAAGAATAAAATATTGTAGTAATAAACAAAAGAGGTTAATTTAGAGGGCAATTTATGGCTGAAGCAAAAACAATGCGATTAAATAAAGTATTACGTGAATTCAATATTTCGCTAGACCGGGCTGTGGAGTTTTTAAACTCTAAGGGTCACGATATTGAAGCACGTCCTACTGCTAAAATCTCTCAGGAGACTTATCAAGTTCTTTTTGATGCGTTTCAGACAGATAAAAGCAAAAAAGTAGCTTCCAAAGAGGTAAGTGAAGAGCGAAAAAAGGAGAAAGAGGAGTTACGTCTGAGTCGTGAGCGCGAGCTGGAAGAGAAAAGAAAAGAGCAGGAAAAACTCGATCAGGCAAAACTGAAAGAGGAACAAGAGCGCAAGAAGCAGGAAGAGCAAGAAGCGATTTCCTCTAGAACTAAACTTTCTGGTCTTAAACCGGTAGGTAAGATCGATCTAGATCAGCCACAGGGAGATAAGAAGAAGGAAGAGCCTCAAAAGGAAGAATCCGCTAAGGAGGAGCCTAAGAAGGAAGAGCCTAAAAAAGAAGAACCAAAGAAAGAGGAAAAGGAAGAGCAAAATCAGCAGGACAAGCCAGCCCAAGAGCCAGCTGATCAAAAGCCTAAGCCTAAGCCAAAATCTGAGGATTCTAAGGATCAAAAAGAAGCTGCCCCTAAAAAAGAAGAGCCTAAACAGGAAACTACAAAAGAAGAAGCCGAAGAGAAATCTGAAGCTTCTGAAGGAGAAGGTGATAATCGTATAAAAACCAACTATACAAAATTAAACGGTCCTAATTTTACTGGTCAGAAGATTGATCTTTCTAAGTTTAAAAAGCCTGTAAAGAAGAAAGACGATAAAAAAGCAGCGGCTAACGACGATAAGAAAGGTAATCGTAAGAAACGTCGTCGCAGAATTAGCAAAGACGTTAAAGGTGGTCCTAACCAAGGCGGTGGTGCTAGTAACAATCGCAATAAAGGGCGTAATGTAAAGCAGCGTAGTAAGCCAGTTACTAAAGCGGAGCCTAGTGATGAAGAAGTGCAAAAACAAGTGCGCGAAACACTAGAGAAACTTCAGGGTAAATCTAGTAAAGGTAAAGGTGCTAAGTATCGTAGAGATAAAAGGGATCAACACCGTCAGCGTTCAGAAGAAGATCTTGCACAACAAGAAACGGATTCTAAAGTGCTTAAAGTTACAGAATTTGTTACGGTAAGTGAAGTGGCTACAATGATGGATGTTTCTGTAACAAAAGTGATTTCAGCTTGTATGTCTCTTGGTATGATGGTAACCATGAACCAGAGACTTGATGCTGAAACTTTATCTATCGTTGCAGACGAATTTGGTTACGAAGTAGATTTTGTAACTGCAGATGTAGAAGAAACTGTAGAAGTTGTAGAGGATGCTCCAGAAGATTTAGTAGAAAGAGCTCCAATCGTAACTGTAATGGGACATGTTGATCACGGTAAAACATCACTTCTGGATTATGTTCGTAAAGAAAATGTAATTGCAGGAGAGAGCGGTGGTATTACTCAGCATATTGGTGCTTATGGTGTAGAATTAGAAGGAGGTCAAAAAATAGCTTTCCTTGATACACCTGGTCACGAGGCTTTTACTGCGATGCGTGCTCGTGGTGCACAGGTAACCGATATCGCGATAATTGTGATTGCTGCAGATGATGATGTGATGCCGCAAACTAAAGAAGCAATATCTCACGCTCAGGCAGCAGGAGTTCCGATTATATTTGCAATTAATAAATCAGACCTTCCAACTGCGAATCCAGAGAAAATTAAAGAGAAATTAGCTTCAATGAATCTTCTAGTAGAAGATTGGGGAGGTAAAGTTCAATCGCATGATATTTCAGCTAAAACAGGATTGGGTGTTAAGGAATTACTTGAAAAAGTACTTCTTGAAGCAGAGATTCTTGAGCTAAAAGCGAATCCAAATAAAGTGGCTAATGGTACTGTTGTAGAGGCATTCTTAGACCGAGGTCGTGGTTATGTGGCTACGATACTTGTACAGGCCGGTACACTAAAAATCGGAGATTATGTGTTAGCAGGTCGCCATAGTGGTAAGATAAAAGCAATGCATGATGAGCGTGGTCACGAGATTAAAGAAGCTGGGCCATCAACTCCTGTTTCAATTTTAGGATTGGATGGAGCTCCACAAGCAGGGGATAAGTTTAAGGTGATGGTAGATGAGCGTGAAGCTAAAGATATCGCATCTAAACGAACTCAATTGCAACGTGAGCAAAATGTGAGAACGCAACGTCATATTACATTAGATGAAATTGGTCGTCGTATAGCTCTTGGAGAATTTAAAGAACTTAACATTATCCTGAAAGGTGATGTGGATGGATCTGTGGAAGCTTTAACAGATAGTTTCCAGAAGTTATCTACTGAAGAGATACAGGTAAACATTATACATAAAGGAGTAGGAGCAATTACTGAAAGTGATGTGTTGTTAGCTTCAGCTTCAGATGCCATTATAATCGGATTTAACGTGAGACCTGCTGGTAACGCCAGACAGATAGCCGATAAGGAAGAAATCGACATCAGAACATATTCTATTATCTATGATGCTATCAACGATCTTAAAGATGCCATGGAAGGTATGCTTTCTCCTGAATTGAAGGAAGAGATCACTGGTACTGCTGAAATAAGAGAAACCTTCAAAATCTCCAAAATCGGTACAATCGCTGGTTGTATGGTTACCTCAGGCAAAATATACAGAAGCGCAGGTATTCGATTAATTAGAGATGGTGTTGTGATTTATACCGGAGAGCTTTCTTCACTTAAGCGTTTTAAAGACGACGTGAAAGAAGTAGCTAAAGGGTATGACTGTGGTATGCAGGTTAAAAACTATAATGATATTAGAGAAGGCGACGTTATCGAAGCCTTTAGAGAAGTAGAGGTTAAGAAAACCTTGAAATAAATGTGCGCCTTAGGGCGATCATGAAGAATAAAAAAAGGCCGCAATTTGCGGCCTTTTTTTTATACTCAACAAATTTGGTTGATCTACTTTCTTTTAGGTTTTGGAATAAAAGCTGAAGGATAAGTCTCTTTTAAAATTAAAAGCGCTCTATCGGCCTCTAATCGGTTTCTAAAGTTTCCTACCCAAACTTTATAATTTGGTTCTTCATATTTGATTCTGGCACTGTAATCATAAAGTGCTTCATAGCTTTTTATTTCTTCACTTGCAGCTTTAGAATTACCGCTAAAGACCTGAATGGCAAATCGATCACCTATTTTATAAGATTTTTGAAGATCGGTTTTAGTATCTATTAAGTTACTAACTATTGCATCTTCTGAAATGTTAATCTTTCCTGAATTTTCCTGGCAAATAGCTATTCCTGAAAAACTAAGGAATAGGCCTAAGGAGATATTTTGTATGCTTAAAATATTCATAGCTATGATTTTATGGACAAATGTAAAACTTAATAACTAAGATTCTAGGCATTTTATTATTTAGAACTAGTATAAATTACCGATTAACACTTCTGTAACATTCCCAAAATCGAACTTAAGTATTACTTTTGTGCCTGAATTTAATGGTGCGATTCTGAGTTTTTACGTACAGATTTTAATCTTAAAAACCGTACCAAAGTTTAGACGTTAATTCAACTTGTAATATGAAAAAGGTGAAATACCGCCACTCAACTTCGCGACTACTCTTAATTGTAGCGTTTTTTCTTTCGTTCTCTGCAACGGGGTTTTCTCAGGATTCTACAGATGTCGAGGCTGGAGAGCCGCAGACAGCTGCAGGAAAAGATGATGCATCTGCCTCAGCAGAATTAGGAGATCCAGCCGCTGGTAAAGGTTTGTTTAATTCTTTATGTGCAGCTTGTCACAAACCGTACTCTGCGAGTATTGGTCCTGCGTTGCATGGAGTTACACTTAGGCATGACAAAGATTGGCTTTATGCATGGATTAAAAACAATGCAGAGCTAAGAGCTTCTGGTGATGCAGATGCGGAAGCTATCTATCAAGAATACAATGGAACTGCAATGCCAGTATTTCCTCAATTATCTAATGAAGATATTGATAATATACTTGCATATGTAGAGCAGCCGCAAAAAGAATCTGCTCCGGCAGCTGCTGGTGGTGCAGGGGCTGAAGGTCAGGAAGGATCCGGTGGAGGTGTTTCCGTGAATATCATAATGGGTATTTTGATCTTCGTTTTAATCATGCTGTTAGTCGTTTTATTCTTGGTGAATAAAACTCTTAATAATTTTGCTGCAGCTAGTGGAGTATCACTACCTAAAAAACCAACAAGAAAGCCAATTTGGCAATCTTTTGTAGAAAATCAATTTTTAGTGTTGGTTTTCTCTATAGTTGTTCTTCTAGGGGTTGGTTATTTTGCTTACGGATTTTTGATGCAAGTTGGAGTTGATCAAGGTTATCAGCCAATACAGCCAATTCATTATTCACATAGAATTCATGCAGGAGACAACGGAATAGAATGTAAGTATTGTCACTCTTCAGCAAGAGTTTCAAAATCTTCGGGAATTCCATCGTTGAATGTTTGTATGAATTGTCATAAAGCGATTTCTGAAGTTGCACCTGAAACTGCTACTGAAGATCATTCTAAAGAATTCTATGACGGTGAGATTGCAAAATTATACGATGCTGTAGGGTGGGATCCTGCAACTAGAACATACTCGGGAGAAGAGAAGCCAGTAAAATGGGTTAGAATTCATAATCTTCCAGATTTCGTTTATTTCAACCACTCGCAACACGTTACCGTAGCGGGAGTACAATGTCAGCACTGTCATGGTCCTATTCAGGAAATGGAAGTTGTACATCAGGAAGCTCCTCTTACTATGGGGTGGTGTATAAACTGTCACCGTGAAACTAGTGTGCAGATGGAAGGAAACGAATATTATGAGAAAATCCACGAAGAGCTTTCTAAGAAATATGGTGTAGAAGAGCTTACGATAGCAGAAATGGGTGGTCTTGAATGTGGTAAATGCCACTATTAATAACTGCGATAGCAGATATAAATTAAGAAGTAAATATCTAGATATATATGTCATCAAACAAAAAATACTGGAAAAGTGTTGAAGAGCTAAAAGGTAGCTCTGTTGTTGAGACGCTAAAACAAAAAGAATTTGCAGAAGAGATTCCTGTTGAGGATTTTCTTGGAGATGAAGAATCTTTAAGTAATTCAAAAACTTCTAGAAGGGATTTTCTTAAGTATGTAGGGTTTAGTACTGCTGCTGCTTCTCTCGCTGCCTGTGAAGGTCCGGTTGTAAAATCGATTCCTTACGTGGTGCAGCCAGAACGAATCGTTCCTGGAGTGGCTAATTATTACGCTTCTACAATTGCAAATGGTTTTGATTTTCAAAGTGTTTTGGTTAAGACCAGAGAGGGAAGACCAATTAAGATTGAGAATAATGATCTTGCAAAAGTAAAAGCTGCCGGTGGTGCTCGTGTTCATGCTTCAGTTCTTTCTTTATATGATAAGAAAAGAGTAAAGCGACCAATGATAGATGGTAAGAATGTATCTTGGGAACAGTTTGACCGCGAAATGGGTGCTGCGCTAAATGCAGTTTCAGGTGATGTTGTTTTACTTACCCAAACATTTGCTAGTCCTACTACAACTAAACTTATTCAGGAATTTAGTGCGAAGTATCCTAATGTAAAGCATATTACTTATGATGCTATTTCAGAAGATGCTGCGCTTTCTGCGTTTGAGTCTAGGTACGGGAGAAGAGCTTTGCCTAACTACGATTTTAGTGAAGCCGAAGCTATAGTTTCTATCGGAGCTGATTTTCTAGGAGACTGGCAAGGTGGTGGATATGACATAAGCTATGCTAAAAGTCGTATTCCTAAGAACGGTAAAATGTCCAGACACGTTCAGTTTGAGTCAAATCTTACTTTAGCAGGTGCTAAAGCAGATAAACGTGTTATGGCTAAACCATCAGAGCAAAAAGCTATATTAGCTGCGCTTTATGGATATATAGTTGGAGGAAGTTCTACAAGTGATCTTTCTTCTAAAATTGATGATGCTGTTGTGAAAGCTGCAAGTCAATTAAGAAATGCAGGTAGTAAAGGTGTGGTAGTTTCTGGTATTCCAGATGCAGATGCACAAGCGCTTGTCTTATCGATTAACGAGGCTTTAGGTAGTTCTATTATGGATACCTATAATGCACGTTTAACTCGTCAGGGAAATACAGCGCAGGTTACCGAGCTTATTAAGGATATGAATTCTGGTAGTGTTGGAGCACTAATGGTTGTGGGAACTAATCCTGCCTATAGTCTTCCTGATGCATCAGAGTTTATTGAAGGTATAAAAAATATAGATTTAACTGTTTCCTTTACCATGAAGGAAGATGAAACAGCTAAACTATGTAAATATATTGCTGCAACTCCTCATTATCTTGAAAGTTGGGGAGATATTCAATTTACTGATAATCAATTCAGTTTAATGCAGCCAACTATTAGACCTTTATTTGATACTCGTCAATTTCAGGAGTGTCTATTAAAATGGTCCGGTAATAGTCAATCTTATCACGATTATATTAAGGAAACTTGGTCTGGTAGTTTATCAGGAGGATGGAATCAGGCATTACACGATGGTGTCTTCGAAGGTGCTAGTCCTGTTAGTTTACCAGTTTCTGAAGGTTTTGCGCCATCTAATAACGATTCTTCGTCTCTAAGAAAAGTGAGTGCATCTTCTAAGGAAGGTAGCGATTTAGAGCTTACGCTTTATACTAAAGTTTCTATGGGAGATGGAGAACAAGCTAACAACCCTTGGTTACAAGAACTTCCGGATCCTATTACAAGAACAACTTGGGATAATTATCTGATGATCTCTAAAGCAGATGCAGATAAGTTAGATTTGGAAAATGAAATTGTTTCCAACGGAGCTTTGAACGGAAATTACGTAAATATTAGTGTTGGTGATACAACATTAAAAAATGTTCCGGTAATAGTTCAACCAGGTCAGGCTAAAGGGTCAGTTGCCTTAGCATTAGGATATGGGAAGAAAGAGGGAATGCAAAAGGAAATGCAAGTAGGTGTGAATGCCTATCCTTTGTATAAGAATTTTAGCTCCTTCCAGAATGTATCTATTACTAAAGCTGCGGGAACTCATGAGTTTGCAAGTGTTCAGATGCAAAGTACACTAGCTGGTCGTGATGATATTGTTAAGGAAACTAGTTTATCCGTACTTACGACGAAATCTAAGCATGAATGGAATAGTGTTCCTGAAGTAGATTATAATCATCAGGAAATTCCAGTTAGTGATCAGAAAGCTGATATCTGGAATTCTTTTGATAGATCTATCGGTCATCATTTCAACTTATCTATAGATTTAAATGCGTGTACTGGATGTGGTGCTTGTGTTATTGCATGTCACTCTGAAAATAACGTTCCAGTTGTTGGTAAAGATGAAGTAAGAAAGTTTAGAGATATGCACTGGTTAAGAATAGATAGATACTATTCTGCTGGAGATACTTTCGAAGAAGAGCAAGAGAAATTACAAAACCTTCCGGCTTTTGAAACTTATGATACTATTGAGGATCCATCTTACGATAATCCACAGGTAGCATTTCAGCCGGTGATGTGTCAGCATTGTAACCATGCTCCTTGTGAAACAGTTTGTCCAGTAGCGGCGACTTCACATGGTAGACAGGGTCAAAATCAAATGATTTATAACAGATGTGTAGGTACAAGATATTGTGCTAACAACTGTCCTTATAAAGTACGTAGATTTAACTGGTTTAATTACGCTCAGAATGAGGAATTTGATTATCATATGAATAACGATCTTGGTCGTATGGTATTAAATCCAGATGTTGTTGTGCGTTCTCGTGGAGTAATGGAGAAATGTTCTATGTGTATTCAAATGACACAAAAAACAATTCTTGATGCGAAACGTGAGGGTAGAGAAATTAAAGATGGTGAATTCCGTACAGCTTGTTCAGCAGCCTGTGATACTGGTGCGATTCAGTTTGGAGATGTAAATGATAAAGAATCGAAAGTTTCTAAATTGCAAGAGGATGATAGAACTTATCATTTACTTGAAAGTATCGGTACGAAGCCAAACGTAATGTATCAGGCTAAAATCACTAATACTGCTGAAGCATAATAATTAAGTAATAAGAATCAATTTTTAAGAAATATGTCGTCACATTACGAAGCACCTATAAGAGAACCTCTGGTTACCGGAGAGAAGACTTATCACGATATAAGTGTTGAAGTAGGAGCGCCTGTACTTGGGAGAGCAAATAAATCTTGGTACATAGTATTTACAATTGCCTTAATTGCATTTTTGTGGGGATTAGGTTGTATAATCTATACTGTTTCTACAGGAATCGGAGTATGGGGATTGAACAAGACCATTGGATGGGCTTGGGATATTACTAACTTCGTTTGGTGGGTAGGTATTGGGCATGCCGGAACTTTAATTTCTGCTGTACTGTTACTATTCCGTCAAAAGTGGAGAATGGCAGTAAACCGTTCTGCGGAAGCAATGACCATTTTTGCGGTGGTTCAGGCAGGTTTATTCCCAATTATACACATGGGTCGTCCCTGGTTAGCATATTGGGTACTTCCTATTCCTAACCAATTTGGATCTTTATGGGTGAACTTTAATTCACCTTTGTTATGGGATGTATTTGCGATATCAACTTATCTTTCAGTTTCACTGGTTTTCTGGTGGACTGGTTTGCTACCTGATTTTGCAATGCTTCGTGATAGAACTACAAACGACTTTCAGAAGAAAATATATGGAATATTAAGTTTTGGATGGAGTGGACGTGTAAAGGACTGGCAACGATTCGAAGAAGTATCTTTGGTGTTAGCTGGTTTAGCAACTCCGTTAGTACTTTCTGTACACACCATTGTATCTTTTGACTTTGCTACTTCGGTAGTTCCAGGATGGCACAGTACTATTTTCCCTCCTTATTTTGTGGCAGGGGCGATATTTTCAGGTTTCGCAATGGTACAAACCTTATTGATTATTATGAGGAAAGTAGTAAATCTTCAGGATTATATTACTGTTCTTCATATTGAATATATGAACAAAGTTATCTTGCTTACTGGAGGTATTGTTTCCGTAGCGTATATAACTGAATTTTTTATTGGATGGTATTCAGGTACTAGTTACGAGAACTATACCTACTTATCTTTTGGTGCTGCAACAGGACCTTATGCTTGGGCATTTTGGGCATTAATTATTTGTAACTTTATAGTGCCCCTAACTTTATGGTTTAAAAAACTAAGAAGAAATATTCTTTGGACTTTTATTGTAGCTCTTGTTATTAATATTGGAATGTGGTTTGAGCGTTTTGATATTATTGTGATCGACTTAAGTAAAGGTAGAACGCCATCGTCTTGGGCGATGTTCTCTCCTACATTTGTTGATATTGGAGTTTTTATCGGTACAATTGGATTCTTCTTTGTCTTGTTTCTTTTATATGCCAGAACATTTCCTGTAATTGCTCAGGCAGAAGTAAAAACTATCTTGAAATCTTCAGGAGAGTATTATAAAAACCTTAGAGCAAAACATGGAGATTATGTAGATCATCACAAGAAAGTAGATCCAATGTCAAAAGAGCCTGCAGCTAATAGTGATGATGGTAAAAAGAACTTTTTTGGTGAAGCAGATGATCAGGATATTGAATATACGCACGAGGCAACAGTTAATGCTAATGCGTTAGGACTTACAGAGGCTCAGAGAAATCGCCTTGATGCGATGTTAAGCCGAATTGGAACTTACAATCCTGAATCGCAAAAGGCTGATAATTTACAAAAGCTTGATGGTGTTGGGCCATTGTTGGAACAACGTCTACATCAAGTAGGAATATACAAATATGGCCAGGTGGCTAATTTGACGAACGAAGATTATATATTGCTTGATGAAGTTTTAGAAAGCTTCCCTATTGCTAGTAATCGTGGTGATTGGAATAGTCAGGCAACGGAATTAAAAAATAAATAATCAAGATGGCATCACAGACAATACACGCTATTTACAATGATGATGATCTGCTTTTACAAGCTGTAAAGCAGGTTCGTGAAGCGCGCTATCATATTGGTGAAATATACACTCCTTTTCCTGTTCATGGTTTGGATAAGGCAGTGGGTGAAGCGCCTACCAGATTAGCGATAACTTCTTTTCTTTACGGTATTACAGGACTATCCGTAGCCATTTTGATGATGAATTTTATGATGGTTCAGGATTGGCCTCAAGATATTGGAGGAAAGCCTAGTTTTTCGTTTATTACAAACATGCCATCATTTGTGCCAATTATGTTTGAGTTGACTGTATTTTTCGCAGCTCACTTAATGGTAATCACTTTTTATATGAGAAGTAGATTGGCACCTTTTAAAAAGGCTGAAAATCCAGATCCAAGAACAACAGACGATATGTTCTTAATGGAGATCGATGCAACGAATCACAATGTAGACGACCTTACTAAGTTTTTATACGATACGGGAGCTGCAGAAATTAAATTAATTGATAATAAATAGACCAGATGAGAAGTTTATTTCATAAATCTATAGTCTTTATTATAATCGCAGGTTTTTTTACTTCCTGTGCAGATGATAACGATCGTAACTACCAGTATTTTCCTGATATGTATCGACCGGTGCCTTACGAACCTTACGGTTCTTACGATATTTTCGCTAATCAACAGGAAGCAAAATTGCCTGTAGACGGAAGTATCTCTAGAGGATGGATGCCTTACGATTACGAAAATACTCCGGCAGGAAGAGAAGATGCTAAGGCTAATCTTAAAAACCCGTTGGCTTATACTGAAGATAACTTGACAGAAGGGAAAGCTCTTTATACAGTATATTGTGCAGTTTGTCACGGAGACAAAGGAGATGGTCAAGGTACTTTGGTGCAAAGAGAAAAGATATTGGGTGTTCCATCTTACGACGATCCAGGTCGAGATATTACAGAAGGAAGCGTTTATCACGCAATGTACTATGGTCTTAACAACATGGGTTCTTACGCGGTACAAACCAGTATAAAAGAACGTTGGCAAATAGATCATTATGTGATGAGTTTGAAAGACAAGTTAGAAGGAAATCCTGAACGCTCATTTCAAACAAATACCATAACTCAGGAAAATTCTGAGAATCTTAATCCTGCTGAACCAGCTGATGGCCCTAGTGAAGATCAGCTCGAAGGATCAAATGATGAAGAATCTCAATCTGAGGAATAATTAATTAGGAATATAGCTTTTAGATCTAGTAATATGTATACGCTTTCTAGTAAATTAAAATTAACTGCAATTATTCTAGTAGTTGTTGGTGCCATAGGTTTAGTTTATGGGTTTATTTCTACACCATCCAACCAAGAAGAATTGAAGGAATTAATGGCTTCAGATTCTCACGGCGAACACGGCAGTGACGGCGGTGACCAGATTGAAGCAACAGCTAATATGGAGGAGCATAGTGGTGCCGAAGAAGCCCATCATGCCGATTCTGCTGAAGCTCACAAAAATGAAGCATCCCATGGTGAAGAGGCTCACGGAGAAGGTGAGCATAGCGACGAGCATATGGAGCACGTGCTTCATCAATTTCAAACAAAACCCTGGTCCGCAATATTTGTTTCGGCTTTCTTCTTCTTAATGATCGCTTTAGGAGCTCTTGTTTTTTATGCTATACAATATGTAGCGCAGGCAGGTTGGTCTCCGGTACTATTTAGAGTTATAGAAGGAATTACCAGCTACATTTTGCCGGGATCGATTATAGTTGTATTGATCGTTTTATTTGCAGGAGAGCACTTTTATCCTTGGCAAAATCATGAGCTTGTAGAAGAAGATGTAATCTTACAGGGTAAATCAGGATATCTTAATTTTCCATTCTTTGTTATAAGAGCTATAATTTATTTGATAGGATGGAATTTATACCGATTTATCGCTACAAGAAATTCTGTAGCACAAGCTACCGCTAATACGTTAACACCGTATAAAAAGAATTTCAAGGCTTCAGTGTTTTTCTTATTATTCTTCGTAATAACAGAAACTACAATGGCTTGGGATTGGTTTATGAGTATGACGCCACACTGGTATAGTACACTTTTTGCTTGGTATATTTTTGCAAGTATGTTTGTTTCGGCTATTACTGTGATTGCTATGGTGACAATGTTTCTTAAAAAACTTGGTCATTTAAATTTTGTAAATGATAGTCACCTACATGATTTAGCTAAGTTTATGTTCGCTTTTAGTGTATTTTGGACATATCTTTGGTTCGGACAATTCTTGCTAATTTGGTATGCGAATATTCCGGAAGAGGTAACATATTTTATTATTAGAATTGAAGAATATAACCTATTGTTCTTCGGAATGATTGTATTGAACTTTATTTTCCCAATTCTAATGTTAATAAATACAGATTATAAGCGAATCCCATGGTTCGTTATGATGGCGGGAGTAATGATCTTAGTAGGACACTACATTGATATTTTCTTACTGGTTATGCCATCTACTGTTGGACCTTATTGGTCATTCGGTATTACTGAAATTGGAGGGATATTATTTTTCTTAGGCTTGTTTATACTTGTTGTAGGTACTGGCTTAGGTAAAGAATCCTTATATCCTAAGGGTAATCCTTTCCTTAAGGAAAGCGAAAATTACCACTACTAATATAAAAGATTGATTGTTTAAAGAAGACTTTATAAAATGACCGTATTTTTAGTAATCATAGTATTAGCACTTCTTGCTGTAACGGGGTGGCAAATCTCAAAAATATTTGAATTGTCAAAAACTCCAGATGCAGATACTTCTCAGGTAGCTAACAATAAGGATAACGAGAACCAGGGTAAGCTAATGATGGGTTTTGCTCTTTTCCTTTATGTTTTAATGTTTTATTGTTTTTGGACTTTTACTAATGTAACTTTACCAGATGCAGCATCGGAGCATGGATCGAAATATGACAATTTGATGTTGATCTCAATGTTATTGATCATGTTCGTTCAGATAGTTACTCAGGCTTTATTGCATTATTTTGCTTACAAGTATAGAGGAGCGGCCGGTAAGAAAGCATTATTTTATGCAGATAATGACAAGTTGGAGTTTATATGGACTATCGTACCAGTTATCGTATTAGCAGGTTTGATTATATATGGACTTTTTACCTGGACAGATATAATGAGTGTTAATGAAGATGAAGATCCTATTATTGTAGAACTTTATGCGCAGCAGTTTAGCTGGACAGCCAGATATGCCGGAGAGGATAACACCTTAGGAGAAGCTAACGTTCGATTTATAGAGGGAGCTAACGTTTTGGGTGTGGATAAAGAAGATTCTTACGCTCAGGATGACAAAATTGTGAGAGAATTACATTTACCGGTTAATAAGCCAGTATTGTTTAAATTAAGATCTCAGGATGTACTTCACTCCGCTTATTTTCCTCACTTTAGAGCACAAATGAATGTGGTGCCTGGAATGATTACTCAATTCGGTTTTACTCCAACAGTAACTACTGAAGAGATGAGGAATGACGATGATATGATTGATAAAGTAGAGCATATCAACGAAATTAGAAAAGATAATGGCGATGATTCTTACGAATTTGATTACTTCTTATTATGTAATAAGATTTGTGGACAAGCCCATTACAATATGCAGATGAAGGTTGTTGTAGAGTCTGAAGCAGATTATGAAGCCTGGTTGGCCGAGCAAGGAACTTTCGAAGAATCAATGTCGCAAGAATAATTATTTTATTAAAGAACTAAAAGTATTATTTAAGATATGTCAGCAGTAGTAAACGCACCAGCTCAGGATCACCACGAAGATCACGGACATCATCATAAACAAACATTTATATCAAAGTATATTTTTAGCTTTGATCATAAGATGGTTGCTAAACAATTCCTTATTACAGGTCTCTTAATGGGAATTGTAGGGATTGGAATGTCTATTTTATTTAGAATTCAATTAGCATGGCCAGAGGAGTCTTTTGCTATTTTCGAAGCTTTGCTTGGAAAATGGGCTCCAGATGGTGTTATGACTCCTAATATTTATTTAGCCCTGGTAACCATTCATGGTACTATCATGGTTTTCTTTGTACTTACTGCTGGTTTAAGTGGTACATTTAGTAACCTTCTAATTCCATTGCAGATTGGCGCGCGAGATATGGCTTCTGGATTTATGAATATGCTTTCATACTGGTTGTTTTTCGTAGCTTGTGTGATTATGTTATGTTCTTTATTTGTAGAGGCAGGACCTGCTTCATCGGGTTGGACCATATATCCTCCATTAAGTGCGTTACCGCAGGCTATTGGTGGTTCTGGTATGGGTATGACGCTTTGGTTAGTTTCAATGGCATTATTTATCGCTTCTCAGCTTTTAGGAGGTATTAACTATATTGTTACTGTAATAAATTTAAGAACTAAAGGAATGTCTATGACTAGACTTCCGCTAACTATTTGGGCATTTTTTGTAACTGCTATTTTAGGTTTAGTATCTTTCCCAGTATTACTTTCAGCGGCATTACTACTTATCATGGATAGAAGTTTTGGAACTTCATTCTTTTTAAGTGATATATTTATTGAAGGAGAAGTGTTAAGTCACCACGGTGGATCTCCTGTATTGTTTGAGCATTTATTCTGGTTCTTAGGTCACCCTGAAGTTTACATCGTAATACTTCCGGCTCTAGGTATAACTTCAGAAGTTGTTGCGACAAACTCTCGTAAACCTATATTTGGTTACCGCGCAATGATTGCATCTATTTTAGCAATCGGTTTCCTTTCAACTATTGTTTGGGGTCACCATATGTTCGTATCTGGAATGAATCCTTTCTTAGGTTCTGTATTTACCTTTACAACATTATTAATTGCTATTCCTTCAGCGGTAAAAGCTTTTAACTACATAACAACATTATGGAAGGGTAACCTTCAAATGAATCCAGGAATGTTATTTTCGATTGGTTTGGTTTCCACTTTTATTACTGGTGGTCTTACAGGGATTATTCTTGGGGACTCAACATTAGATATTAACGTTCACGATACTTATTTTGTGGTAGCTCACTTCCACCTTGTAATGGGTATTTCAGCATTGTATGGTTTATTTGCCGGTGTATATCACTGGTTCCCTAAGATGTTTGGACGTATGATGAATAAGAATCTTGGTTATATTCACTTCTGGGTTACTGCAGTCGGTGCTTACGGAGTATTCTTCCCGATGCACTTTTTAGGAATGGCTGGTTTACCAAGACGTTATTATACAAATACTGCTTTCCCTTATTTTGATGATCTTGCCGATATCAATGTAATTGTAACAGTTTGTGCTATCGTAACAGCTTTAGTTCAGTTAGTATTTATTTACAATTTCTTCGGTTCTATGTTCTATGGTAAGAAAGCAACTATGAACCCTTGGAAGTCTAATACTTTAGAGTGGACTACACCAGTAGAACATATCCATGGTAACTGGCCAGGAGCACTTCCAGTAGTTTATCGTTGGGCGTATGACTATAGCAAAACTTATCCTGATGGAGAATATATAATTAAGGGACAGGATTACGTTCCTCAGAATATACCTATGCAGAAGGATGAAGAAGATTTACATCATTAGATAAATCTATAATCACAATACACAAAAGCCTTTTCTTTATTGAAGAGGCTTTTTTATTTTATATTTGTTTTGTCTATACTTAGGCTGTATTTAATTTAGTTGCTATGAATGAAAATCTGGATGCCAGCGGAGAGAATTTTTCTTCCGAAGAATTTGATATTGAAAGGGCTTTAAGACCTTTAAGCTTTGATGATTTTGCTGGTCAGGAACAGGTTTTAGATAATTTGAAGGTTTTCGTAGCAGCCGCTAATTTAAGAGAAGAAGCTTTAGATCATACCTTATTACATGGGCCTCCTGGACTAGGAAAAACTACTTTAGCTCATATACTTGCCAATGAATTAAATGTTGGGTTGAAAGTAACTTCAGGACCTGTTTTGGACAAACCTGGAGATTTAGCCGGTCTTTTGACTAATCTTGATGAAAGAGATATTCTTTTTATAGACGAAATTCATCGTTTAAGCCCTATTGTTGAAGAGTACTTGTATTCAGCAATGGAAGATTATCGGATAGATATTATGATTGAATCTGGGCCAAATGCGCGTTCAGTTCAATTGAATTTGAGTCCGTTTACCTTGATTGGTGCGACCACCAGATCTGGATTACTCACGGCACCAATGAGAGCTCGTTTCGGGATTTCAAGCCGACTTCAATATTATTCAACCGAATTACTTTCTGACATCGTTCAGCGTAGTGCACAAATATTAAATGTCCCTATAAGCATGGAAGCCGCTATAGAAATTGCAGGACGTAGTCGTGGTACGCCACGTATAGCCAATGCACTTTTACGCCGAGTTCGGGATTTCGCCCAGATTAAAGGAGATGGAAAAATTGATATTCATATTGCCAAATATGGACTTAAAGCTTTGAATGTAGATGCGCACGGTTTAGATGAAATGGATAATAAGATTTTAGAAACAATAATCGATAAATTTAAAGGTGGTCCTGTAGGAATTACTACTTTGGCAACGGCGGTTAGCGAAAGTGCCGAGACTATTGAAGAAGTTTACGAGCCTTTTTTGATTCAACAAGGATTTATTTATCGCACACCAAGAGGAAGAGAAGTAACCGAGGCAGCTTATAAGCATATGGGAAGATCGCCAGGAGCTAAGCAGGGAGGTTTGTTTTAATAATTGCAGAAAAAGCTGCAATTTTTGACGTTTTGATTTATGAAGAAGAAAGAAATTCCAGAGGTATCTACACTAACATTTTTAAAAAATGCAGGTAGCATTGTAAAAAATCCATTGCCTTTTCATCGAGAGAATTTTACCAAGCATGGTGATATTTTCCGTCTGAATATTGGCCCAAAGAAGTCTGTTATTTTTTGTAGGGATGCCGATTTCGCCCAATATGTCCTTCAAAAGAATCAGAAGAATTATATAAAATCTGAAATTCAGACCAAAGACCTCAAGAAATATGTAGGTAATGGTTTGTTAACAGCTAATGGTGAACATTGGCAGAAACAGCGCAAATTAATTCAGCCGGCTTTCCACAAAAAGCATATTGCTAATTTACTGGAAACAATTCTAGAAGCTATAAGAGTTGAGTATACCAAAATCGAACTCAATACTACTGTAGATGTATTTCCTATCTTCAATGATTTGGCTTTTCAAACCGTTGTTAAATCTTTATTTAGTTCAGCGGCCAGTCAGGAACAAATTAATCGTTTACAGTTTGTGACTGAAGCGAATCAAAAAATGCTAGTAAAAGAGCTTCGGCAGCCTTATAAAAGTGTTTGGTTCCGTATTAGTGGAGAGCTGAAACATCACTTAAAATTAAGCGAAGAATCGCGACAAATTTTAAAGCAAATCGTAAAAGAGCGTCAGGAAAATCCAAAGCGTTACGATGATTTACTCGATATGTTATTGGATGCACGTTATGACGATGGGCAGCCGATGGATGAGGAACAGTTAATCGATGAAATTTTAATTCTTTTTGTTGCTGGCCACGAGACCACTTCAAATTCGTTAAGTTTTACTACGCAACTACTAGCGCAGCATCCCGAAATTCAAGAAAAAGTTTTTACTGAAGTAAAGGAAGCTTCAGCGAATAGTAACGGTTTGATGGAATTTCTTCAGCAATGTTCTTATACGCAAAATGTGGTTTTAGAAAGTATGCGTTTGTATCCTCCTGCATATTTTATGGATCGAGTGAATTTAGAAGAAGATGAATTTAAAGGATTCAAATTCGATAAAAACTCGAACCTTTTATTTTCTTTTTATGAGATTCATCGTAGCGAAAAACATTGGGAAAATCCGTTGACGTTTAATCCAGATCGTTTTGCTTCAGAAAAGAATCCTGAAGCGTATTTTCCGTTTGGGGCGGGTCCAAGGAAATGTATAGGCAGCAATTTTGCAATGTACGAGATGATTTTGGCCGTTTCAGAAATGGTTTCTAACTTTAAAATCCTTCCGAAGAAAAAAGAAATCGAGATTTTACCTCTTATTACTTTGAAGCCTAAAAATGCTTTTGTAGAATTTCAGAAAAGAGCTTAATGTTTTCAGAAAACAAAGCAAAATACACCAATATCATCAAAGAAGAGGCAAAACGTCTTGGATTTATGTCGTGCGGAATTAGCAAAGCTGAATTTCTAGAGCAAGAAGCACCGCGCTTGGAAGAATGGCTTAATAAAAATCGAAATGGTAACATGTATTACATGGAAAATCATTTTGATAAGCGTTTGGATCCCACAAAATTAGTGGAAGGTTCTAAAAGTGTGATTTCTCTATTGCTGAATTATTATCCTAATCAAACTCAAAATCCCGACTCTTACAAGATCAGTAAATATGCCTACGGAAGAGATTATCATTTTGTGATTAAAGACAAACTGAAATCTTTACTTCAATTTATCCAAGATGAGATTGGTGAAGTTGAAGGCCGAGCTTTTGTAGATTCAGCACCGGTTTTAGATAAAGCCTGGGCAGCAAAAAGTGGTTTGGGATGGATTGGTAAAAATTCTAATTTACTTTCTAAAAAAGCCGGTTCTTTTTTCTTTATAGCAGAATTGATCGTCGATCTGGATTTAGAATACGATACCCCCGTAACCGATCATTGTGGTACTTGTACCGCCTGTATAGATGCCTGTCCAACTGATGCTATTGTAGAACCTTACAAAGTAGATGGCAGCAAGTGTATTTCTTATTTTACCATAGAGCTAAAAGATGAATTGCCGAATAGTTTTAAAAATACTTTTGAAGACTGGATGTTTGGGTGTGATATCTGTCAGGATGTTTGCCCATGGAACCGTTTCTCTAAACCTCATAACGAACCGTTGTTCGATCCGCATCCCGATTTACTGAAATTCGATAAAAAAGATTGGGAAGAAATCACTAAAGAAACCTTCAACGAAATTTTTCGAAAATCTGCCGTTAAAAGAACCAAATTCGAAGGTTTAAAGCGGAATATTAATTTCCTGAATTCTAGAGAAATTGATAATTAGATTACTGCTAGCGAAATTTAACTATTAAGTTTTAGAAGAATGATGCTTCAGAAAAACTAAAATTGATTAAAAACTAGCTAAAATCTTACCATTATTTTAAAATAATTAAGTAGTAATTGCCATCTACCTTACTAACTTTGTAAATAGCTAAAACCAAAAGTTATGAGCAACAATTCCAGAAAAAGAAGGGAAGCATTAGTTTATCATGCTAAACCTAAACCAGGGAAAATTGAGGTTGTCCCGACAAAAAAATATGCTTCACAGCGCGATCTTTCATTAGCTTATTCGCCTGGGGTGGCAGAACCTTGTCTAGAAATCGAAAAAGATAAAGAAAACGCATATAAATACACGACCAAAGGAAATCTAGTTGCTGTAATTAGTAACGGTACAGCAGTTTTAGGTCTTGGCGATATAGGGCCTGAAGCTTCTAAACCGGTAATGGAAGGAAAAGGTTTGCTTTTTAAAATCTTCGCAGATATCGATGTTTTTGATATTGAAGTGGATACTAAAAATGTAGATGCTTTTATCGAAACCGTTAAAAATATAGCGCCTACTTTTGGCGGAATTAATCTTGAAGATATCAAAGCTCCGGAAGCTTTTGAAATTGAAAAAAGATTAAAAGAGGAATTAGATATTCCTGTAATGCACGACGATCAACACGGTACTGCGATCATTTCTGCGGCTGCACTTTTAAATGCGGTTGAACTTGCCAAGAAAAAAATGTCGAAAGTGAAAATCGTAGTGAGCGGAGCTGGTGCAGCGGCAGTCTCTTGTACGAAGTTATATAAACTTCTTGGAGCTAAGCCCGAGAATATAGTGATGCTAGATAGTAAAGGAGTGATTAGAAAAGATCGCCCTAACCTTTCAGAAGAGAAATTAGAATTTGCTACAGAGCGTGATTTAAATACATTAGATGATGCGATGAAGGGAGCTGATGTATTTATAGGGCTTTCTATTGCAGATATTTTATCTCCAGAAATGTTAGAAAGTATGGCAAAACGACCTATTGTTTTTGCTATGGCGAATCCTAATCCCGAAATCGATTATCAACTAGCCATGGATACTCGTAAAGATGTAATTATGGCCACTGGTCGTAGTGATCATCCTAATCAGGTAAATAATGTATTAGGATTTCCATTTATTTTCCGTGGTGCTTTAGATGTTAGAGCGACGAAAATTAACGAGGAAATGAAAATGGCTGCCGTAAAAGCTTTAGCTGAATTAGCTAAAGAACCGGTGCCAGAACAGGTGAATATTGCTTATGGCGAAACCCGTTTAAACTTTGGTCCAGAGTATATAATTCCAAAGCCATTTGATCCGAGACTGATTGCTAAAGTGCCGCCGGCGGTAGCGCAGGCAGCCATGGATAGTGGTGTTGCAAGACAGGATATTACAGATTGGCAAAAGTATGAAGATGAGCTGCTAGAGAGAATGGGAAGTGATAATAAGATCACCCGTTTACTAATGCAGCGTGCAAAGACAAATCCTAAGCGCGTAATTTTTGCTGAAGCTGATCATTTAGATGTATTAAAAGCAGCTCAGATAGTTCACGATGAAGGGATTGCGACTCCTATTCTTCTTGGTCGTAGAGAAGTGATTAACGAACTAATGCAGGAGATTGATTTTGATGCTGATGTAGAAATCATCGATCCAAAATCTGATGAAGAAAAAGATAAACTTCAAAGATATGCTGAAGCTTATTTTGATACTAGAAATAGAAAAGGGGTAACGCTTTATGATGCGCAACGATTAATGCGCGAGCGTAATTATTTCGCTGCAATGATGGTGAATGTAGGCGATGCCGATGCTTTACTTTCAGGATATTCTAGAGCTTATCCAACGGTTGTAAAACCAATGCTTCAGTTAATAGGAATGGCGAAAGGCGTTTCTAGAGTTGCAGCAACTAACGTTATGAATACCAGTAGAGGTCCTGTTTTTATTAGTGACACCTCTATAAATATAGATCCTTCAGCTAAAGATCTAGCTAAGATTGCGCAATTAACCGCAAGAACGGTGAAGTTATTTGGGATGGAGCCGGTAATGGCGATGTTGTCTTATGCTAATTTTGGATCTTCAGATCATCCACAAGCAAGAAAGGTGAAAGATGCAGTATCTTACCTACATCGTTACCATCCAGATTTATTGGTAGATGGAGAACTTCAATCAGATTTTGCATTGAACAGAGAAATGCTTCAGAGTAAATTTCCGTTTTCAAAATTAGCGGGTAAAAAAGTAAATACGCTAATTTATCCAAACCTGGATTCAGCAAATAGTGCGTATAAACTTATTAAGGAACTTAATAATACCGATTCTATTGGGCCGATAATGATGGGAATGAAAAAACCGGTTCACGTCCTTCAGCTAGGTGCTAGTGTAGAAGAAATGGTGAATATGGCTGCTGTAGCTGTGGTTGATGCACAGGAAAAAGAAAAAGCAGAAAAGGCTAAAAAATAGTTTTAACACAAAGATGATTTAAGGGGAAAGACTTGCGTTTTTCCCCTTATTTTATTTTAGTACATTTGCGGCTTTAACTTTCGGTTACCGTATGATTCATCACTTAAAGGGCAAACTGGTAGAGAAGAATCCTACCCATGTTGTCGTAGATTGTAATGGCGTTGGTTATTTTGTCCATATCTCGCTACATACTTTTTCTAAAATTCAAGACGAAGAGAATATTTCCCTTTTCACTCATTTACAGGTGAAAGAGGATTCGCATACCTTATTTGGCTTTCAGGAAAAATCTGAAAGAGAAATCTTTAGGCTTCTAATTTCCGTAAGTGGTATAGGGGCTAATACTGCTCGTTCTATGCTTTCGTCTTTAGAGCCTGTGCAGATTAGAGATGCTATAGCATCTGGTGACGTTGCAACTATCCAGAGTATAAAAGGGATAGGTGCCAAAACAGCACAACGAGTAATTTTAGACCTAAAAGATAAGATTGTTAAAATATTTGGTATTGATGAGGTTTTTGTAGAGCAAAGCAATACAAATAAAGAAGAAGCGTTATCTGCTTTAGAGACTTTGGGTTATGCTCGTAAACAGGCAGATAAGGTTCTAAATAAGCTAATTAAAGAGCAAGAAGATCCAACGGTAGAAACTCTGATTAAATTAGCATTAAAAAACTTGTAGAGACATTGAGAAACAATTACCTAAGGTTTTTCACATCGATGCGTTTTCCTTCGCTGCTAGTACTGTTGCTTTTAATTACTTCTAATTTATCGGCACAGCAGGAAGAAGAGGAAGAAACGCAGCAGGATACCACTCAAACTTTTTCGTTTGGTACTATTTCTATGCCCGATCCCGGCGCTATACAATCTAAGTATGAGTATGATCCTGCATTAGATTTATATTTCTATAAAAAAAGTCTGGGAGAAACGAATATTGGTTTGCCTTTGGTTCTTTCTCCAAAAGAATATGAAGAGCTGATTATTAAAGAAGAAATGCAGCAGTATTTCAGGCTTAAAAATCAGGCGTTATCTGGTAGAAGTGATAATATTGATGCTTTGCAGCAGGATTTATTACCAGATTTTTATGTGAATTCAGATTTCTTCCAAAGCATTTTTGGAGGTACAAATATTGATATTGCTCCGCAAGGTTCGGTTGCCGTAGATCTTGGTGCTTTATACACAAAACAAGACAATCCGGCCTTTTCGCCAAGAAACAGATCTAATTTTACTTTCGATTTTGATCAGAGAATTCAGTTGTCGCTATTGGGGCAGGTAGGTACTCGATTGGGAATTGTTGCCAATTATGATACCGAATCTACTTTTGATTTTCAGAATCAATTAAAACTGGATTACACGCCCAGCGAAGATGATATAATTCAGAAGATTGAAGTAGGTAACGTAAACATGCCACTGAATAACACTCTAATTCAGGGAGCGCAAAGTTTATTCGGTTTTAAAACACAACTTCAGTTTGGTAAAACCAGAATTACCGGTGTTTTTTCAGAACAAAATTCAGAAAGAAGAACCGTTAATGTTGAAGGCGGTGCCGCGGTAGAGGATTATGAGAAATTTGCCCTAGATTATGACGAAAATCGACACTTTTTCTTAGCGCATTATTTTAGAGATAATTATAATAATTCAGTTGAAAATTATCCATTTGTAGGTAGCGGAATTCAGATTAAAAGAATTCAGGTTTGGATTACCAATAGAACCAATAATGTACAGAATCTTACCGATACCAGAAATGTGGTTGCTATTCAGGATATTGGTGAAAGTCCGATAGATGGGAATATAGGATTAAACGTGGTTCCTTCAGGTTTCTTTAATCAGCCTGCTGGTGCTTATCCCGATAACGATAACAACGATTTTAATCCCTTCGGAATAAATGGAGGTGCGCAATCGGTATTAAATTCAGCTATTCGTGATATTTCAACTGTCGAGAGTGGTTTTGGAAACGTTCAGGTTTCCGAAGGCATAGATTATGTGAAATTAGAAAATGCGCGCCAGCTAAATCCTAGCGAGTATAAATTGAATCAGGATTTAGGATATATCACTCTTAATCAACGTCTGAATAATGATGAGGTTTTAGCGGTAGCATTTCAGTATACCGTAAACGGGCAGGTATTCCAAGTTGGTGAATTTGCGAATGATGGTGTAAATGCTACGGGCGACGAATCGCAACAACAAGGACAGTCTGAAGCCAGAATAAGTCAGAATTTAGTGGTTAAAATGCTGAAAAGTACCATCACAAATGTAAACGAGCCGGTTTGGGATTTGATGATGAAAAATATTTATAGCCTGGGGGCTTATGATTTGGATCCTTCAGATTTCAGACTGAATATATTGTATACCGATCCTCAGCCTTTAAATTATATTAAACAGGCAGCGAATTCTTCGAATCCACTACCGGAAGATGTCGTAGAAACACCGCTTTTACGTGTTTTCAATCTAGATAATCTGAATACCAACAATGATCCAATAAATGGTGGAGATGGTTTCTTTGATTTTGTGCCCGGTTTTACTATCGACGTGCAAAATGGATTGGTAATTTTCACTTCGGTAGAACCTTTTGGAGAATATTTATTCGAAAAGTTAGATAACACGCCAAATAACAGTCAGGAAATTTATTCAGAACCTTCCACCTGGAATGGGAATCAGGAAAAATATGTTTTCAGGTCGCTTTATCGAACCACTAAAACGCAGGCAGAACAGGAAGATGCCGATAAAAATAAATTTCAGTTAAAAGGACGCTACAAATCGGCTAATTTTGAAGGTATTCCTATTGGTTACAATGTTCCGCAAGGTTCGGTTACCGTTACCGCCGGCGGAAGATTGTTACAGGAAGGTGTAGATTATGTAGTGAATTACGATTTAGGAAGAGTGCAGATTTTGGATGAAGCACTTTTGGCTTCAGATACACCAATTCAGGTAAATACAGAAAGTAACGCTTTGTTTGGACAGCAGTCTAAAAGATTTACCGGTATAAATGTAGAACATCAGTTTAGTGAAGATTTGATATTTGCCGGGACGTTTTTAAATCTTAGAGAGCGACCATTAACGCAAAAGGCAAATTATAGCTACGAGCCTATCAACAATACTATTTTAGGTTTCAATTTTAATTATACTAAAGAAGTCCCATTCTTAACAAGATTGGTGAATAAATTGCCCAATATCGATACCGATGTAAAATCGAATGTATCGGTAAGAGGGGAATTTGCGTATTTGCTTCCGGGATCACCGGCGGTTAATGATTTCGATGGAAAAGCAACAACCTATATAGACGATTTTGAAGCGGCTCAAACTTCAATAGATATTAGTACTCCACTTAGCTGGGAACTTTCTAGTGTGCCTATTGGTTTTGGTGGAGAATTAGCAAATGGTGACCTAAGCGTTGGTGATCGTAGAGGAAAATTAGCCTGGTATACTATCGATCCTATTTTTTACAGTAGCCAGCGCCCAGACGGAATTACCGATGCCGATCTTAGTAGTTACGAAACTCGGCGAGTTACTGTAGACGAAATTTTCCCTAATACTGATGTAATCCAAGGGCAGGCACAGATTATTTATACCATGGATGTGGCTTATGATCCGCAAGAACGAGGTCCTTACAATTACAATCCAGCCGCTGCCGGTGGGAATACCATCCCTAATCCCGCAGATAATTTTGGTGGAATGATGCGCGGAATAAATACTACAAACTTTGAGCAATCTAACGTAGAGTATATTCAGTTTTGGGTGATGGATCCGTTTTTATATCAAGACAATCCTGATAATGTGAATAATGACGGTAAAATTGTTTTCAATCTTGGTAATATTAGCGAGGATGTTTTAAAGGATGGTAGAAAGCAGTATGAAAATGGATTGCCGGTAGATGGATCAGATCTAAATACTATAGAAACTGCCTTTGGTAAAGTTCCAGCAGATCAATCACTGGTTTATGCTTTCAGTTCAGAAGGCGAAGCACGAGTGAATCAAGATGTTGGATATGATGGTTTAGATGATGCTCAGGAAGCTCTGAAATTCCCCGATTTTGGGAATCTTCCAGATCCTTCAGCAGATAATTACGAATATTTTTTAAGCGTGGATGGTGGTATTAAAGAACGCTATAGGAATTATAACGGTGTAGATGGGAACTCTCCAGAAAATTCTGGAGCAAACGATCGTGGTAATACTACTTTACCAACTACCGAGGATGTTAATCGTGATAATACCATGAATACGATTGACAGTTATTTTCAATATGAAGTTCCATTTTTTAGCGGAATGAATAGCGAGAATAACGAATACGTTTCTGATACCAAAGACTTAAGTGTTACACTAAGAAACGGGCAAACCCAACAGGTAAGATGGGTGCAGTTTAAAGTGCCAATTTACGAGCCTACCGATGCAGTTGGAGGTATTTCAGATTATCGTTCTATTCGATTTATGAGAATGTTTCTTACTGAATTTGAAAAGCCGACCTTGCTGAGGTTTGGAACGATGGAATTAGTACGTGGTGACTATCGTCGTTACAACGGAAGTTTGGATGAAGAAAGTAATCTGCCTCAGGATTCTAACGCACTTTTTGAAGTGACCGCGGTAAATATTGAAGAAAACGAAAATAGAGAACCAATTCCTTATGTTTTGCCTCCGGGAGTAGTAAGAGAAGAATTGTATCAAAATAACACCAATATTAGGCAAAATGAACAGTCGCTTTCGATGCGTGTTTGTGGATTACAGCCTCAGGATGCTCGTGCTGTTTACAAAAACTTCCAGATTGATATGCGCCAGTATAAAAATTTAGAAATGTTCTTGCATGCTGAAGCTTTACAGGGACAAACATCGCCTAATGACGGCGAGTTGGTTGCATTTTTAAGAATAGGAACCGATTTTACAGATAACTTCTATCAAATTGAAATTCCGCTATCCATCACTCAGGCAGGTAGTGTAAGTCCATCAGAAATATGGCCAGAATTAAACCGCTTGAATCTTCCGCTTGAATTGCTGCAACAAGTAAAAACTGCAGTTTTGGGAGATCCGGCTTATAATACTACTCGTCTTAATTTCTTTGATGAAAATTTAGAGCCTAGAAATCCTGAAGATGCTTACGAAGCCGGAAGATTAAGAATTGGAGTAAAAGGGAATCCAAGTTTTGGGAATGTTAGATTGATTATGCTTGGAGTTAAAAACGGAACGGACCGCAAAAGTTTGCAGGATATTTGTGGTGAAGTTTGGTTTAATGAATTAAGACTTTCAGATTTAGATAACGAAGGCGGATGGGCAGGAGTTTTAAATATCGATACGAATTTGGCCGATTTTGCGACCTTTTCTGCAACCGGTAGGAAAAGTACTGTTGGTTTTGGAACTTTAGATCAAGGTCCTAATCAGCGAAGCAGGGAAGATGCAGAGCAATACGATTTTGTGACTAATCTTAATATGGGGCAATTGCTTCCGCAAAAATGGGGACTGAAAATTCCGGTAAACTATAGTAGAGGAGAAGAACTAATTACGCCAAAGTACGACCAGGAATTTTTAGATATCGAATTGGATAATCGGCTTGCAGCGATAACTAATTCTGAAGAAAGAGATCGTGTTAAAAAACAATCACAAACCTATACTAAGCGTGAGAGTGTTAATCTTATTGGTTTAAGGAAAGAACGTACCGGAGAATCGAAGCCAAAGCCTTACGATGTCGAGAATTTTGCTTTTTCAGGTTCTTATAATCAAGTTGATTATCGTGATTTTGAAATTGAAGAGTCTTTAGATCAAAATGTAAGAACGGGGGCTACTTATCAATTCAATTTTGCGCCTAAAAAAGTAGAGCCTTTCAAAAATATTACTGCTTTAGATAGTAGTGACTATTTCTCTTTGATAAAGGATTTCAATTTAAATCTTTTACCAACGAATATTAATGCCAGTGCCAATTATCTTAGGCAATATACGCAGCAACAGTTTAGATCTTTAGAATTAAGCGATGATGATATTGGGATCCCTACGCTTTATCAAAGAAATTACCTTTTTGATTGGGAATATGGAATCAATTATAATCTTACAGATGCTTTAAATTTTAGTTTTAATGCGTCTAATAACAGGATTGTAAGAAATTATATCGATGAAGAAGGGAATGCAGATAATACCATCGGAATTTGGGATGACTATTTTAATGTAGGAGAGCCTAATTTTCACTATCAAACGCTTCAACTTAATTATGAGGTTCCGCTTAATAAAATACCGGTTTTTGAATTTTTAAAAGCATCTTATTCGTATACCGGAGACTTCCAGTGGCAAAGAGGATCACGTATTTTACAGAATTTGGAAGGTGTTCCAGATATTGGTAATTCTGTTCAGAATTCAAATTCGCATCAAATAACTGCAAATATGGATTTGCAGAAACTTTATAACTATGTAGGGCTTCATAAAAGAGATGCTAAAAAAGGAACTTCTATCGCTGAGCGTAGCCTGGGAGTGCCTACACTTCAGCCGCCAGGTGCTAATGAAAAACCAGCGCATGCCAGCAATAATACTTCAGGTAACAAAATGGTAAATACTATAATTGATGTAGTTACTGCAGTAAAACGACTTCAGGTAAATTACAGAAACAATCAAGGGACGTTCTTGCCTGGTTACACACGCAGCATCGGTTTTATGGGTTCTTTAAAACCTTCCGCAGGATTTACCTTTGGGATGCAGGATGAAATTCGATACGAAGCTGCAAGACGAGGTTGGTTAACTTTGTATCAAAATTTTAATCAACAATTTACTACCATAGAAAATGAAGAATTAAGCGCACAGGCATCAATAGATCTGCTGCCAGATCTTACTATAGACATCACAGGAAAGAAACTGTATTCTGAGACCTATTCTGAAAATTTTCAAGTAGATCCACAAAGTTTAGAATATCAATCTTTGACGCCATACACTTTTGGTAACTTCAATATTTCTACTATTTTAATAAAAACGTCTTTTAAACAAAGCGATGAGCAATCTTCAGAAACGTTTCAGAAATTTAGAGAAAATCGATTAGAAGTAGCAAGAAGGCTAGCCGTAGAAAAAGGTTTAGATCCTAATAATGTGGATGAATCGGGTTACCCTGTAGGCCTAGGAAAAACCAATCAGGCAGTATTGTTACCTGCTTTTATTTCGGCATATTCAGGAACTTCCGCAGAGAATGTAAAGCTTGGTGCTTTTAGAGATGTGCCATTACCTAACTGGAATCTAAAGTATACCGGGTTAATGCGTTTAGAGTGGTTTAAAAGAAATTTTAGACGATTTTCACTTAGTCATGGGTATAAATCTAATTATACCATCAATCAATTTCAAACCAATCTGGATTACGACGAAGAAAATCCTTTTGAACCGAACCAGGCGGGAGATTTTAAAAACAGAACGCTATTTTCAAATATTGTACTTTCAGAATTATTCACTCCTTTGTTGCAGGTCGATCTGGAAACTAGTAATAATGTACAATTTTTAGGAAGATTGGAAAAAGACAGGCAGCTTTCCTTAAGTTTTGATAATAATATCCTAACAGAGATTACAGGAAATCAATATACCTTAGGAATGGGATATCGCTTAAAAGATATGAAAATTGTTACTGCACTTGGTGGTCGCCGCCGGGTGTTAAGTAGTGATTTGAATTTTAAAGCAGACGTTTCTTATAGAAGAAATAAAACTATTGTGCGGTATTTAGATTTATCGAATAATCAGGTAATTGCCGGGCAGGATATCTGGTCGATCAATTTTGTGACTGATTATGCGATTACAAAGAATCTAACGGCTTTATTTTATTACGAGCATACATTCTCTGAATATGCAGTTTCGACGGCTTTTCCGCAAACTACAATACGATCGGGGATAACATTACGATATAATTTCGGAAATTAGTGTTCGCCTATTTGAACAATTACCCGAAAAAATTAACTTTGTCGCTATATAAAACATAACTATGAATATTCCAGAGGATTTAAAGTACACCAGAGACCACGAGTGGGTTAAAATCGACGGTGACATTGCAACTGTAGGTATCACAGATTTTGCACAGGGAGAGTTGGGAGATATTGTTTACGTTGAGGTAGAATCTGTAGACGAATCTTTAGACCGCGAAGATGTATTTGGTACCGTAGAGGCTGTAAAAACAGTTTCAGATCTGTATTTGCCCTTAACAGGTGAGATTGTTGAATTTAACGACAGTCTTGAAGATGAGCCGGAAAAAGTGAATAACGATCCCTATACAGATGGTTGGATGATCAAAATTAAGTTTTCTGAAATTTCTGAACTGGAAGATCTTCTTACTGCAGAAGAATATAAAGAAATTATCGGTGGTTAAACTTGCCTTTTTTTTGGCAGGAGGATACACGGCAACGCTGCTTTTTTTCTCGTTGTATAAAATTACACCAGAATTTGAAGTAGGAGGGTTTAGTGTAACCGATAAGATGCTGCATGCATCTGCCTATTTAATGTTATTTGTATTTTGGAATTTGGCTTTTTTTCTGAAATCCAATACAGAAACATCATATAAGTCGACAATAGTAAAAATAAGTTTAGCTTGTATTTTCTTTGGTATGTTAATTGAGGTCTTACAAGGGACGCTCACTAGCTACAGACAAGCAGACTGGTGGGATGTTGTCGCAAATTCAACCGGTGTTTTAATAGCATCATTTCTTTTTTTAGCTTTTGAGCGACCACTCAAAAAGGTTAAAAACTGATATTTGTTTAATTTTTTGGAAAAAATATTTATTTTAGCAAACCTTATTAATCAATAACCATTATGGAACCTAAGAAAAATCCTAAAGCAGATTTGTCCAGAAGAAGCGTATTGTTTCTTCAATTAGGTCTAATATTGGTTCTTTTTGTAACCTGGCAGGCTATCGAATGGAAGACTTATGAAAAGTCTGATATCGATACCGGAATGGTGCAGATGGATCAATTAGAAGACGAAGAAATTCCAATTACTCAAATGCAAAACACGCCTCCACCACCACCGCCACCACCACCGGCGCCAGAGGTAATCGAAGTTGTGGAAGACGAGGAAGAAGTAGAAGAAGATGAAATCGAATCTACAGAAACCAGTCTTGAGGACATCGTAGAGGTAGAAGAAGTTGTTGAAGCACCTTCTGAAGAAGAAGTTGCAGATGTTCCTTTTTCTGTAATTGAAGATGTGCCAATTTTCCCAGGCTGTGAAAATCTTAAAAACAACGATGAGCGTAAAGCTTGTATGAGTGAAAAAGTTCAGAAATTTGTAGTGAAAGAATTCGATACAGATTTAGGTTCAGAACTTGGATTATCAGGTATTACTCGTGTAATTGTGCAGTTTAAGATTAACAAGCAAGGAAAAATCACAGAGGTTAGAGCTCGTGCTCCACACCCTAGATTAGAGCAGGAAGCAGCTAGAGTAGTTAATAAACTACCTAAAATGCAACCAGGTAAACAAAGAGGTAAGCCAGTAGGTGTTGTTTACTCGCTACCAATTGTTTTCCAGATTCAGGATTAAAAAATTACATTTTATAATATTTTTAAGAAATCCCGGTAAATCCGGGATTTCTTTATTTCAGGATAGCTTTAAATAGCGTATCTTTCGACCCGAAAAATCTTTTATCCTGATATGAAGTATCTTCTACTTCCAATTCTATTCTTCTCTTTTTGTGGTTTGTATTCTCAGAATGCTGAGGTTTATCCCGTTTTTCCAGAATGCGATACTGTAAACTATAATTCTTCTGAAGCTTGTTTTAATGCTACTTTGACTGAATTTGTGGTAGAGCGTTTTCAAGTGCCTTCTACTTTACAGGAGAAAAGCTATAACGGACAAATTACGGTAATTTTCGAAGTTAGCAGAACCGGTACTTTTCGTGTAATGTATGTTGATGCAGCTTACGAAAGCTTAAAAGAGGAAGTGGAAAGAGTATTTTCTCTTTTGCCGCAAATTCAACCGGCAATGTACAATGCCGAACCTACTTATATGCAATTTCGATTGCCTATTAATATTCCTCTGGAAAGCAATCTAATACAAGAAGTGCGAAGTGAAAATATCACTTCGGTAGATGCACCCATAATTGCTCAGCAGAACAGAGAAGATTTGAATGAAAACGAATTGGTAAAAGCTGCTAACGAATACGATTCAATAAAATCTAAAATTTTCACTAACCCGCGCTATGATAGTAATATTAATATTCCGCTTTCTCACGAATATTATTCTAGATTCGATGCGGCACTGAATCAGATAGGGACAAACACACATACGGCTTCAAAACCATTTTTATTTAAAGATGTTTCCAAATATTACGATTTAGAGGAAGACTCAAGACGTTTATTTCAGGATCGAAAAACATTAGTGGGTCGTAAAATCTGGAATGAGCATATGGTTCGCTTTGAAGCCGATGATTATTGGTTTACTTTCGATTTTGCTTTAGATCTTCAGTTAGGTAAAGATTTTAATGACGATAGTAGGGATTATACTTACAATAATACTCGAGCGGCTATTTTTCAGGGTGGTTTAGGAAAGAATCTAAATTTCTACGCGGTAGTTTATGAAAATCAAGGCCAGTTTGCTGGATATTACAATAATTGGGCAGAGTCTCTTAAACCAAACGGCGGCGATCCTGCTATTATACCTTCACGAGGTATTGCAAAGCCTTTTGGCGATAATGCATACGATTATCCGGTTGCTGAAGGTTATGTTTCTTATAGTCCTTCAAAATTCTTCAATGTTCAGTTTGGGCATGGTAAAAATTTTATCGGTGATGGTTATCGTTCTCTTTTAATGAGCGATGTTGCTTCTCCTTTTCCTTATCTAAAATTGGATACTGAATTTTGGAAATTGAAATACACAAATATATGGATGTCTTTACGCGATGTACGTCCAGAGGTTAATGAGGACGGTAGTTTTAAAACTAAATACATGGCAAACCATTATTTAAGTTTAAATGTTAGCAAACGTCTTAATATTGGTTTGTTTGAGTCTGTAATTTGGGAAAGTGATAATGATCGAGGCTTTGATCTTAATTATTTAAATCCTGTAATTTTTTATAGAGCTATAGAGTTCTCTACCGGTCCTAACGGAGGTAATGCTCTAATTGGTCTTACGGCAAAATATAAAATCAATAATCAGTTGAACGCCTATGGCCAGTGGATTATCGATGAGTTCTCTTCTTCTGATATTTTTGGAGGTGAACAGAGTTGGAAAAATAAACTTGGCTATCAATTGGGATTGAAATATTATAATGCTTTCGACGTACCTAACCTTTTTCTTCAGTTAGAATACAATCAGGTTCGACCTTATACTTATTCCCATAGAAAACCCGTTTTAAACTACGGTCATGCCAATCAATCTATGGCGCATTTATGGGGCGCGAATTTTAGAGAACTAATTGCCATTGGTAGGTATAAAAAAGATCGTTGGTACGGAATGGCAAAAATGATTTACGGAAAAAGAGGTTTTGATTATAATTCTTTTGAAGATCCTTTTTCGTATGGAGAGAATATTTACCGAAGTTATAGAGAAAGACCTTTTGATGATGGTGTGAAAATAGGGCAGGGCAATACCGGGATTTCCTTTTTTGGTCAATTAGAGGCAGGGTATATTATTAACCCTGAAACCAATTTGAAGCTTTACGGTAGTTTTATTTATAGAAATATGAATACCGATTTGAATACACTAACTAACTTCGATATTTCTACTACCTGGCTTAACCTCGGAATACGTACAGATATTTTTAACTGGTACTACGATTACTAGACTTTTAAGCTTGCTAAAAAATTAACAATTGTACGGCCTTGCCAAAACCTAATTAAGGAGTATCTTTGCGCCAATTATAAAGAATAGTTTTTGAGCAGCGCAGGCGTACATAGTACTTCCCCTTCAATATTATCGGATTTTAAGGAAATAACCAAAATGCGTCTGGCTATTAGCGTGGTTTTTTCTTCGGTAGCCGGCTATTTCTTAGGTGCTGAGACAGTTGATTTTGTAACGGTACTTCTTCTTTCTATTGGCGGTTATTTTATGGTTGGTGCATCTAATGCCTATAACCAAATAATTGAGAGAGATCTGGATGCGTTGATGGATAGGACTAAAAACAGGCCTATTCCAGCAGGTAGAATGTCAATTACCAATGCATTTATCATTGCCAGCCTGTTTACAATTTTAGGATTGGTGGTGTTATATATTATTAATCCTAAAACAGCGATGTTTGGGGGTATTAGTATATTCTTATATGTAAGTATTTATACTCCACTAAAAACAAAAACACCATTGTCTGTTTTTGTCGGTGCATTTCCGGGGGCTATTCCATTTATGTTGGGATGGGTTGCAGCATCAGGCAGTTTCAGTATAGAATCTGGAACATTATTTATGATCCAGTTCTTTTGGCAATTTCCGCATTTCTGGGCAATTGGATGGTGGTTGTACGATGATTATAAAAAGGGAGGCTTTTTTATGCTTCCTACAGGAAAAAGAGATAAAGGAACAGCAATACAAGTAATTTTATATAGCGTTTGGACAATATTGGTTTCGTTAATTCCGGTTTTTGGAGTAACAGGGCGATTGTATCTTACACCAGTTTCAGGAGTTATCATTTTAATACTGGGACTAGGTATGCTTTATTACGCCGTTAGGCTTTTTAAATTGAAAACAGCAGATGCGGCAAAACGTTTAATGCTGGCTAGTGTTTCATATATTACTTTATTGCAAATTGTTTATGTTTTGGATAAATTTATAAGAGAATGGATTTAACAAGAGGAAGCGAACAGGATAGAAGAAATCGCGCAAAGAAGATGATGCTTCTATTTGCGATTATTAGTATGGTGATGATGTTTGCAGGGCTTACTAGTGCTTACGTTGTAAGTAAAAGTAGACCAGATTGGCTTACGCAATTTGAGTTGCCTCAATCTTTTTTATGGAGCACGATTGTTATTGTGGTTAGTAGTATCACGATGTTTTTAGCTAAAAAGAATATAATTGCAGGAAATAGAACTAATGGTACCGCTTTTTTAATAGGTACTTTAGTCTTAGCTTCAGTATTTGTAGTGTTTCAATTTCAGGGTTTTGCGAGCATTGTGGAAGCCGGTTATTATTTTACAGGTAGTGAAAGTACAATAACCACAAGTTTTATTTATGTGCTTGTTTTGGCGCATTTAGCCCACTTGGCGGGAGGTTTGATTGTTCTTTTGGTGCTAATTTATAATCATTTTAAACAGCGCTACTATAACGGGCAAACACTTGGATTAGAGCTAGGTGCAACTTTTTGGCACTTCCTTGATCTACTGTGGGTTTACCTGTTTTGCTTTTTATATTTCTTTAGATAATAAAATTGCGTATTTTTGCGCATCACTTAAAATTAAATGACTTCTTCTTATGGACGCTACTGTTGCTAGAACAGGTACCGAAGGTAAAACTTGGGGCGGTGGTAACCAACCACTTGGAGCCAGCTATGGTAAGTTGATGATGTGGTTCTTCATCCTTTCCGATGCACTTACATTCACGGGGTTTTTATCAGCTTACGGGTTTTCCAGATTCAAATTTGCAGATTCTTGGCCAATACCCGATGAGGTTTTTAATCACTTTCCTTTTTTACATGGAGTAGACGCACCAATGTACTATGTTGCATTAATGACGTTTATTCTTATTTTCTCTTCTGTTACTATGGTATTAGCGGTAGATGCTGGCCACCACATGAAACAGGGGAAAGTAACTATTTACATGTTTTTAACCATTATCGGAGGTTTAATCTTCCTTGGTTCTCAGGCATGGGAGTGGAGCAACTTTATTTCCGGAGAATATGGAGCGTTGACTTCTAAGGGGGGTAAAATTCTCCAATTTGTAGATGGTGAAGGTCATCGCGTAGCCTTAGAAGATATAGCTGTAGCACACGAAGGAGAAAGAATAACGCACGCTGAAAATACAGGTGTTTGGTTCGAAGGAGAATCAACAGTTTCCGATTTTACACTTGAGGAGATTAAAGAAGGCTTTGCAGCTAACGATAATCTTTACATAAGAACGCTGGATTTTAACGAAGAAGGAGAAAAGGTAATTTTATCCAGAGACGAATCTCAAAATTGGTTAGATAATAATGCAGTTGGTATTGTAGAAGGAGCAAATTTAACTGAGAACGAATACGGCCCGCCCTTGTTCGCAGATTTCTTTTTCTTTATTACTGGATTCCACGGTTTTCACGTACTTTCTGGAGTAATCATTAATGTGATTATTTTCTTCAACGTAATTGTTGGAACCTACGAAAGAAGAGGAAGCTATGAAATGGTAGAGAAAGTTGGTTTATACTGGCACTTTGTAGATTTAGTTTGGGTATTCGTATTTACTTTCTTTTACCTTGTTTAATTTTTTGAATCGAAGAGATTATGGCACACGATAATACAGCACATCAGCACGAATCAAGTACAAAAAGAATCTGGCAGGTTTTCGCTATTCTTTCTTTAGTAACCATTGTAGAGGTAATATTAGGTATTTTAAGACCTCCTTTTTTAACCGAAACAACGGTAATAGGTATGCACCTATTAAACTGGATATTTATTATTCTTACGTTATACAAAGCATACTATATCGCATGGGCATTTATGCACATGGAGCATGAAACTAAAGGTTTAAGAAGAGCCGTAGTATGGTCTGGTATCTTTTTAGCGATATATTTAATCTTTATACTCTTAACCGAAGGTGGTTATATTTATGAAGTTTATGAAAACGGTTATATAGCTTGGGATTTTTAATAAAATCCAAAAGTTAAAATGTTAAGAAAAGGCGGTTTTGTAAAACCGTCTTTTTATTTTTGTACTGCTTTCCTGAAACGGTGTTATGAAGAAATTTTTTGTCCTTACAGTACTTTTTGCACTTCCGATTATAGCCTATCTTTTTTTTGCCTCGGGCAAGAATAATTTTGCCAGATTACCGGTATTAACCGAGAATGTAACAGAAGTTTCTAACTTATCTACTTACAGTGGCGATACAGTTTCTCTTAAAGATCACATAAGTGTTGTTGCCTTCTTCGGAAATAATCTAGAAGATTTTAGAGGAAATACCTTCAATTTGGATAAGAAAATTCTTGAAAAATATTATGGATTCGATGATTTTCAATTCGTAATTATACTTCCTGAAAGTGCTAGAGAAGACGCTGCTGCTTTTGCTGAAGAATTTGAAGGTATAACGAATGCTGAGGAATGGAAATTTGTTTTCGGTTCTCCTCAGGAAATTGAAACTATATTTAAAAGTTTCGATAGTCCTTATCAACTTTCTGGTAATGGATACTCTCCTTACGTATTTATTATCGATAAAGCAGGGAATTTACGCGGCAGGGACGATGATAACGATGAAGATCTTTATGGTTACGATTCAAGAGATATTGCTGAATTGACGAATAAAATGAATGATGACGTAAAGGTGATTTTAGCTGAATACAGATTGGCTTTGAAAAAGAATAACGCAGAACGAGAATATTAGATTTTTATAAAATCAAATGTAGTTTAAATGAAAAAGAAATATTCGTACATAGGAGTTGCGATAGTGATTTTGGTTTTTGGGATAATTTTTATTCCTAAAATTATTGATAGAGTTAAGGATGGGGAAGTAGTTACCGCAGATCGATTGAATAAAGAAGGAACAAAAAAGGTTTCAAGAAATACTCCTGAAGTTGGTTTTATTGAATTGAATGGAGAAAAAAGGAAGGCGCCTGAATTCGAATTCATCGATCAGAACGGCGACACTATCAGCAATGAAGATTACTTAGGTAAAGTTTATGTTGTTGAATTTTTCTTTACAACATGTCCAACGATTTGCCCTGTAATGAGCGAAAATCTGGTGGAAGTTCAAAATGAGTTAAAATCTTACGAAGATGAATTTGGGATAGCTTCTTTCTCAATAGATCCAAGCCATGATACCCCTGAGGTTTTAGCTGAATACGCCGATCGTTACGGAGTAAGTAATCCAAACTGGCACTTAATGACGGGAGATCGCGACGAGATTTATCAATTGGCCAACGCAGGCTTCCAAACTTATGCGGGTGAAGATGCAAGCGTAAAGGGCGGTTTTATACATTCTGGGATGTTTGCTTTAATCGATAAAGATGGTTTTATACGTTCAAGAAAAGATAAATTCGGTAATCCTTTAATTTATTATAGAGGATTTGTAGAGAGAAATAAATCGATTGCAGAAGGTGAAGAAGAACCTCAAATCGATATGTTAATTGAAGATATCAAAACATTGTTGTGAAAAAAGCTTTAACTAAAACAGACAAAATAGCAATACCGGTAATCATAGCCTTATCAGTTTTAATACCGATAGTGGTGCTAATCTTAATGAATTTACCAGAAAGGTATAATCTTTTAGGAACAGAATCCGGAACTTTTCCTCTTTTCCATGCAGTGCTGAATGGATCTACCGCCGTTTTGCTTTTAGTGGGATATTTTTTTATGAAAATAGAAGAATTCAAATTTCATAGAAACGTAATGATCACTGCCTTTCTTTTATCTTCTGTGTTCTTGGTAAGTTACGTGATTTCAAAAATTAGTAATGAACCCGTACATTATGAAGGTGAGGGAATGTTAAAGTATGTATATTATTTCATCTTAATAACACATATAGCACTTTCAGCAATCATAATTCCGCTAGTATTATTTACGATGTACCGCGGTTTAACTGCAGAGTACGAAAAGCATAAAAAAATAGCTAGATGGACATTTCCTATTTGGCTTTATGTAGCTGTAACTGGTGTGTTGGTCTATATTTTTATGTTTCCATATTATTAAAAAGCAATTAGTATGAATATAAGAGCTAATAAGAAATCGATATTCTCAATTCTAATCATATTTTTTATTCCGTTTATTTCTAGCGCCCAATGTGCTATGTGTAGAGCGGTATTAGAAAGTGAATCTTCTCAAAATGCAGCTGAAGGGATTAACGATGGAATCCTATATTTAATGGTTTTTCCTTATTTGCTCGTTGGCGGATTAGGCTATTATATTTATCGCTCTTATAAAAAAAACAAGCAACAGTCTTAAAATTGATTTTATTTCTTAATAATTTTAAAAATTAGTGTAACATTTTGTGAAGATTTTAGTCTTATGGTTATAGGCAGTCATTTTGCTTCTAACCATCACTCAAAATGTTATGATCGAAATTAAAGATTTACACAAATCTTATAAAACGGGTAATAACTCTCTCCATGTCTTAAAGGGGATAAATTTTAATGTTGCTGAAGGGGAACTCGTCTCTATCATGGGCTCTTCAGGATCTGGTAAATCTACGTTACTTAACATTCTTGGGATGCTCGATGAAGCAGACGAGGGATCGTATACTTTAGATGGTGTTGCAATTAAAAATCTCAACGAAAAAATAGCCGCTCGTTACCGAAATAAATTTTTAGGATTTATTTTTCAATCCTTCAATCTTATCAATTATAAATCTGCAGTAGATAATGTTGCGCTTCCACTTTATTACCAAGGAATAAAACGTGGGGAACGAATGGATAGAGCTGAAGCTTACTTAGAAAAGGTGGGCCTCGCCCAATGGATGCATCATTTGCCAAATCAACTTTCTGGTGGACAAAAACAGCGCGTTGCAATCGCCAGAGCTTTAGCAAGTGATCCTAAAGTGCTTTTAGCAGATGAGCCTACCGGTGCTTTAGATACCAAAACTTCCTATGAAGTAATGGATCTTATTCAGAAAATAAACGATGAAGGAAGAACTATCCTTATCGTAACCCACGAGCATGATATTGCTGAAATGACCAAGCGAATAGTTAACCTGAAAGACGGTTTAATTATCGATGATACTAAAGTTAATCAGGTAAGAGCACTGCAAAATGTTTGATTTAGAGCGCTGGCAGGAAATATTCGAAACAATAAGCAAAAATAAATTGCGTACGTTTTTAACCGGACTTTCAGTAGCTTCTGGGATATTTATTCTTGTAATTCTTCTTGGTATTGGAGAAGGCATGAAACATGGTATTGAAAAAGAATTTCAATCGGATGCTGCAAACGTGATTTATGTTTATCCCGGGGTAACTACCAAAGAATACAAAGGATTAAATCCTGGGCGAAGTATTCAGATGAAAAATGAAGATTACGAATTTACAAAGCGAGAAAATAAAGACGAGTTAGAACTTAATTCTTCTATTTACCGAATATGGTCTGGAATGGTAACCTATGGTAAAGAGTCTGGTTCTTATAGAGTAGAGGGTGTCTATCCAGATTATCAGTTTCTTGAAAACAGTAGTATGGTTCAAGGGCGTTTTCTTAATCATAAAGATATTCAGGAATCTACAAAAATTGCTGTGATTGGAAATCGGGTAAAGATTGATCTTTTCAAGGATTCAGACGATGTTGTTGGTCAATACGTAGAAATTTCAGGAATCAAATTTCAGGTAGTTGGTGTTTACACAGATCCCGGGGAGAAAGAGAAGAGAGTCGAGTTTTTGTTCCCATTAAAACAGCTCAAAAAGTTTTTAGCGGTGGTAATGATGTCGACTTATTGAGCTTCACATTAGAGCCTAAGGATACTTACGAAGAAGCTCTTGCCGCTTCGAATAGTTTTACAGATAAGGTAGAAACCTATTTAAAAGGAAAGCATACGGTAGCTCCAGATGATAACAGTGCCATAAGAGTAAACAATATGCTAGAGAATACTAAGCGTTTTTATGATCTTATGGGAATGATCAAGATGTTCTTTTGGGGAGTGGGTATCTGTACCATCATTGCCGGTGTGGTTGGTGTAAGTAACATTATGCTAATTATCGTAAAAGAACGAACTCGTGAGATTGGTGTAAGAAAAGCTTTGGGAGCCGAGCCACTTTCGATTATAGGAATGGTGCTTCATGAATCTATTTTTGTAACCTCCTTTGCCGGGTTAACGGGATTAATTTCAGGATTAATTTTGTTAGATCTAGCCGGTCCTTTAATTCAAACAGATTTTTTGTATAACCCAACGGTTGATTTTAACGTTGCGCTATCTACAGTTGTAATATTGATAGTTGCGGGTGCCTTAGCAGGTTTTTTTCCTGCATATAGGGCAGCACGAATAAAACCAATTGTAGCTTTAAGAGACGAATAATATGTTTAGTAGAGATCGCTGGGATGAAATTATAGAGGCATTAACCTCCAATTGGTTTAGAACATTGCTAACCGCTTTTGGTGTATTATGGGGGATATTTATACTGGTAATACTTCTGGCTGCCGGTAAAGGTTTAGAAAACGGAGTAAAGCAGGGATTTGGTGACATGGCAACAAATTCAATGTTTATGTGGTCTAGGACTGTTTCTAAATCTTACAAAGGACTTCCTAAGGGAAGAGAATATAATTTTAAAACCAGTGATGTAGAGGCAATAAAACAAAATGTGCCGGGCTTATCAATTGTTTCACCTAGAAATCAATTAGGAGGTTTTGGTGGCGCTAATAATGTAGTTAGAGGTCTTAACAGCGGTGCTTATAATGTTTATGGGGATTATCCTGAAATTATTAAGCAACAGCCAATGGATATAACTTCCGGGAGATTTGTTAACTATTCAGATATTCAGGAAAAGAGAAAAGTAGCGGTTATCGGTGAAGGCGTAAAAGATGGTTTGTACGATTTAGATGAAGAAGTTTTAGGATCTTACATCAAAATTAACGGAGTTAACTTTATGGTGATCGGTACCTACAAGAAAAAAGGAAGCGGTGGCGGAGATATAGAAGAGCAACAAAAAGAAATTTACGTGCCTTTTTCAGCATATTCTCAAGCTTTTAATATGGGAGATGTTGTGGGTTGGATGGCAATTACTGCAGATGACGATCATTCTATTACCGAGCTTAAAAGCCGAATTTTCGATGTCATTAAAACGAGACATACCTTGCATCCAGACGATGACAGGGCAGTGGGTAATTTTGATTTATACGAAGAATATAGTCGAATAAACGGACTGTTTGTAGCACTTCGATTTGTTGCCTATTTCGTAGGTACGCTTGTGTTGCTTTCTGGTATCATTGGTATTAGTAATATTATGCTAATCGTAGTAAAAGAACGTACTAATGAAATTGGAGTTCGAAGAGCTTTAGGTGCAAGCCCCTGGAATATTAGAGGTCAAATTTTACTAGAATCGATATTTTTAACGATCGTTTCTGGAATGGTAGGGATTATACTTTCTACCATAATTATTTTTATCATCAACAAAATTTTAGATGGGATGGATACTTCAGAGATGATGTTTGCTAACCCATCAGTAAATATTGGGATTGTTTTAATTGCTTTGGCGATTTTAGTGATTTCAGGATTATTAGCAGGATTAATTCCGGCGCAAAACGCAATCAAAATAAAGCCGGTAGACGCTTTGAGAACCGAATAGAACCAAACCAACGATAAATACAATCAAAAATGAAAAGAACAGTTACCATCATTATTCTAGCCGTAATTTTTATAGGCTTTTTGGGTTCGCTGTATTACTACTTTCAAAAAGGTCAGGAAGATCCTATAGTTTATCAAACCGAGCAGCCATCGACTCAAACTATCACTAAGAAAACAGTCGCTACAGGAAATATAGTTCCTTTGGAAGAAATTCTTATCAAACCTAATATTAGCGGAATTATCGATGAAATTTATGTTGAAGCAGGAGAATCTGTTGAGGCGGGAGACTTAATTGCGAGAATTAGAGTAATTCCTAATGTGACTTCGTTACAAAGTGCAAAAGATGCAGTGGCGACAGCAAAAATCAATCTAGATAATCAAAAGAAACTTTACGATCGTCAAAAATCTTTATTTGATAAAGGCGTAATCTCTGCGAATGATTTTGATAATACTGAAGTTGCTTACCAAAGAGCAGAGCAAAATTATAAATCTGCTCAGCAAAATTTTGATATTGTAAAGACAGGAACAACTAGTGGGATAGGTGTTGCAGCCAATACTTTAATTAGAAGTACCGTAACCGGGATGGTTTTAGATGTGCCGGTTAAAACGGGAAATCAGGTAATTGAATCTAATAATTTTAACGACGGAACTACCTTAGCAACCTTAGCTGATGTAAATAAAATGATCTTTGAAGGAAAGGTAGATGAAAGTGAAGTTGGAAAAATAAAAGAAGGTTTACCGCTTGAAGTTACTGTTGGTGCGATCGAAAATAAAACTTTCGATGCGGTATTAGACTATATTGCTCCAAAAGGAGTAGAGGAAAATGGTGCGATTCAGTTTGAAATTAAAGGAACTTTAGATAAAGCTGATGCTACTTTTATCAGAGCAGGGCTTAGTGCAAATGCTTCCATTATTCTTGAAAAGGCAGAAGATGTACTTTCAATAAAAGAAGCACTGGTTCAGTTTGATTCCGATTCACAAGAGCCTTATGTAGAAATTGAAACCGGAAATCAACAATTTGAGCGTAAAAACATTCAACTTGGCGTTAGCGATGGTATTCATGTAGAAGTAAAAAGCGGAATTGATAAAGACGCTAAAATTAAGGTTTGGAATCAATTGAAACCTGCACAAAATGTTGCTGCAAATTAAAAAATAATAGTTTTTGTAACATCTCAACTTTTCATTAGACATATCAATTACAATATTAATTATGAAGAAATTTAGTTTTTTAACCATTTTACTTTTCGTTGGGTTCATCACCAACGCACAGGAGAAAAAATGGACTTTACAAGAATGTGTTGAATATGCATTAGAGAATAACATCTCTGTAAAGCAATCTGAGCTTGATGTCGAAGCTTCAGAAATCGATAAAAAAGATGCGATTGGTAATCTTTTACCTTCTATTAACGGAAATGCCAGTAATTCCTGGAATACAGGTTTAACTCAGAATGTAACCACAGGGGTTCTTGAGAATCAAACCACAAGAAACTTTTCTGCAGGAGTAACGGCAAGCATCAACTTGTTCGACGGACTTCGTAATTACAAACAATTACAGCGCGCAAAATTATCTAAACTTGCAGCGCAGTATTCGCTTAGCCAGATGCAGGACGATATTACCCTAAATGTTGCCAACTCTTATTTACAAGTACTTTTTGCAAAGCAGGATCTAGAGGTGTTAAAATCTCAGAATAGTGTTACTCAAGAGCAATTAGAGCGAACGCAACAGTTAGTGGATGCAGGTTCTTTACCAAGGGGAGATCTTTTAGAGATTAAGGCTACAGATGCCGATGAGAGACAACGAATTATTGTAGCACAGAACAACATCAGGATTTCTTTGATAAGTCTTGCACAAACCCTTTTGATCAAGGATTACGAGAACTTTGATATTGTAGAGTATGATTATGATATTTTTGGAGCTGAGATTTTAGATAATTCAGTTTACGATATAATTGAAAGAGCAAAAGAAGAACGTTCTGAAATTAGAATTGCTGAAGCGAATAAAGAAATTGCTCAACAAAACGTTGAAATTGCGCGTGGAGCTTATATGCCGACTTTGGGAGCTTTTGTAAATTATAATACCAGAGAAACTGGAGCAAATAGAATTGAGTATTATGATTCTCCAGAAACTTCCATTACTGAGATTGGTTATGTAGAATCTACAGGAGAACGAGTAGTGGCAGAGTCTAATAATCCTGCGGTTCCAATAGTAACAGGTCCACGTCCTTTTATCGATCAGTTATGGTTAAACGACGGAATGTCTTATGGATTCCAATTGAGCGTTCCTGTATTTAATGGATTTGCGACTAGAAATCAGGTGAAAAGAAGCAAGATAGACGTGCGCAGAGCAGAGTATCAATTAGAGCAGGCAGAACTTGATCTTGAAGCAAATGTTTATCAGGCTTACGTAGATGCCACTGGTGCTTTTGAAGCTTACGAAGCGGCATTAGTTGCAGCAGAATCTCAGGAGCAAGCGAACGAATATGCTACAGAGCGTTACGATGTTGGATTAACAAATGCATTCGATTTTAGCCAATCTAAATTACGTTTTGAAAATGCACAACGTGAGGTGATAAGAGCTAAGTATGATTATATTTTCAAATTAAAAGTATTGGAACTTTATTTTGGAGTTCCTGTTTCAGATTTACGATTTTAAATTGATCCCGGGGGGGAAGATTTATATTAATAATAGATCATCTAGGATTGATGGTTAAAAATGATTGCGTTTAAAAATTTTATAAATGAAAAAGAAAACTCTTTTTATCATTCTTGGAGTAGTAGTATTGCTAATTGTATTACTTGTTGTAGGTAAAAAATCGGGAATGTTCGGTAAGAGCGGTAATTTCAAACAGATTGAAGTTGCAGAAATTAAACCTTTAGATATTGTAGAAACAGTATCTGCTACCGGAAAAATTCAGCCAGAAGTTGAAGTGAAGTTATCTTCTGAAGTTTCAGGAGAGATTATTGAACTTCCTATTAAAGAAGGACAACAAGTTGCAAAAGGTGATCTTTTGGTTCGTATTAACCCAGATCTTTACCAGTCTAGCTTGCAACGTTCTCAAGCCAGTATGGAGAACACTCGTGCAAATTACGCACAATCTCAGGCTAGTTTAAAACAAGCAAAAGCCGATTACGAGCGTAACAAAACTTTATTCGATAAAGGAGTTATTTCTAAAGCAGAATGGGACGGTATTGTGTCTAATTACGAGGTAGCCGAAGCAAGCAAAGAATCTGCTTATTATAGTATGCAAAGTGCAGCGGCGACAGTTACCGAAGCTCAGGATAATCTAGGGCGTACCACCATTTATGCTCCTATGGACGGAACCATTTCTAAATTGGATGCTGAATTAGGGGAACGAGTGGTAGGAACACAACAAATGGCCGGTACCGAGATTTTACGTGTAGCGAATCTTTCTAATATGGAAGTTGAAGTCGATGTAAATGAGAATGATATTGTAAAAGTTGAAGTAGGAGATTCTACAGTTGTTGAGGTTGATGCGTATTTGAGAAAAGAATTTAGAGGAGTGGTTACAGAGATTTCTAATTCGGCAGATAGTGAATTAACAACAGATCAAGTAACCAATTTCAAAGTTAAAGTTCGAATTTTAGAAGAATCTTATCAGGATCTTTTAGAGGGGCATGATGAAAATTACTCACCTTTTAGACCAGGAATGACGGCTACCGTAGATATAATTACAAATCAAAAAAATAGCGTGATTGGGGTGCCAATTAGTGCTATTGTCGTAAAATCAGACACGATATCTACTAAAGTAGCAGCGGCGCCTTCAGCAAAAGAAACAGATCCTTCTAAACTTTTCGAATGTGTCTTTGTTAAGAATGGAGAAGAGGCTAAATTGCGCGTTGTAAAAACCGGTGTTCAGGATGATTCTAATATTCAGATTACAGAAGGTCTGAAGGAAGGAGAAACTGTAATTACTGGTCCTTATAATGTAGTAACAAAAACGCTTAAGTCTGGAGATAAAGTTGAGGTTACAAATAGTAGTAACAGCGAAGACTAGCGTTTAAAAATTTAGAAAATTGGCTATAATTCTTTGTTTGGAAACGGCAACCACAAACTGTTCGGTTGCCTTGTGTGAAGATGGAAAAGTAATCGCTTTAAAAGAAGATAACAGCAAAGGCTATTCGCATGCCGAAAAGCTTCATGTCTTTATTGACGAGATCCTCAAAGAAAATCAGCTTAAAATCGATAATCTGGATGCGGTAGCCGTAAGTAAAGGCCCGGGATCTTATACAGGATTAAGAATAGGTGTTTCTACCGCAAAGGGATTATGTTTTGCTCAGGATATTCCGTTAATTTCAGTGCCTACGTTAACTTCTTTAGCTAAAAAAGTAACTCCGCAAGAAACAGAACAGGTTATCGCTATGCTTGATGCCAGAAGAATGGAAGTCTATTCCGCAGTATTCGATTCAGCATTTAACCAAGTTAGAGCGACAGAAGCACAAATACTTTCCGAAGAATCTTTCGGTGAAGAATTGTCAAAAGGAAAAGTTCATTTTATAGGAAACGGAGTCGCAAAGTTTAGTGAAATTTGTGATCATCCTAATGCTCAGTTTATAGAGGATGAGCTTCCTTCAGCAAAAGAAATGTGTGCAATAGCCTATGATAAATACAAAATAAGCGACATGGAAGATGTCGCTTATTTTGAACCTTATTATTTAAAGGATTTTGTAGCAGGATAATCTGCTTTTTTATTCAGATTTGCCTTCAGCGCTATCTTTAGATTTTTCAGACTCTTTTAAAACAGTCCCTTTCATCTTAGTTTGATCGTAAAGATAAACATCTCTTTGTGGGTAAGGAATCGTCATACCTGCTTCTTCCAGTCTTATTTTACCTTCTTCTAGCATATACCAGTGGATATCCCAGAATACACTGTTATCAGCGAAGTATCGAACATAAAAGTTAACCGAGCTGTCACCTAGTTCACCAACCAATACTTGTGGCGCAGGATCTGCTTCGATACCTTCTTGCTCTTTAACAAGATTCATTAATACCTCTTTAGCTTTCTTAATATCATCATCATAAGAAATACCAAAAGTCATGTTCTCACGACGCACGCCATTTACAGTATAATTTACGATGTTATCATTGGCCAGGCTACCGTTTGGAATAACAGCTTCCTGATTTCCGAAGGTATTTAATTTGGTATAAAAAAGATTTACTTCTTTTACACTTCCAGAAACTCCCTGAGCTTCAATCCAATCTCCGATTCTAAAAGGTTTTAAAATAATAATTAAAACACCTCCTGCAAAGTTTGATAACGATCCCTGTAATGCAAGACCGATCGCTAAACCTGCAGCACCAAGAATGGCTACTAAAGAAGTTGTTTCAATTCCTACTTGAGAGATAGCGACAATGATCACTAAAATTTTCAAAGCCCACTTCACCAATGTAGTTAAAAAGCCTTCTAAAGCGGGATCGTATTCTCTCTTTTGAAGGGCAGCTTGCATGAATTTCACTACACGTTTTACGATCCAAAAACCAATAATTAGGATTAAAATCGCTGCAATTAAATCGGGTAGAAAATCAATAAATTTTTTAGCGTATTCTTTCGCTAAATCAGAAAAGTCGTTTAATTTATCCATAGTTTTTTAGTAGTTTCCACAAATAGAATAATTTTTTACAGTAAATGCGAGCATTATTTAGTTTAAATTTTGTTAAACCAGCGCTATTTTGTTTAAAATGCTCCTTAAATCCTCATCTGGTAGCTGACATTTGCCTTCTTCACATAAATAAAGTAGTGTCTTTTCTTTAACCAATCTATTTGACAGTAAAGGCAGTGCGCTTTCAGTTTTACTTCCTGAGATTATCAAATTTGGGTTATAATTTTTCTGAATTTCAGTTTTATATTCCATCGATTTATCTCCAAGAATGGCAAGTTCATAAAATGGATTACTCATACTCATATAAAGGTGTAGCCAATTAGAATATCCCATTGGATAAGAATCGATCTTTTCTGAAATAATTTTAAGCATTTTGATTGCGATATCTTGATATTGAAGATTTCCTAATAATTTGCTTAACCTGAATAAATTATTTGCCATTGCTGAATTAGAAGCCGGGATCACATTATCTGTAAATTCTATCGGAGTACTTATTAAAGGATCGTCATCTAAAGAAGTGAAGTTAAAAAGGCCATTTTCGTCATTATAAAGATTAGAGATACTATATTGAAGCCAATTTTCAGCATAATCAATCCATTTTTCATCGAAAGTCGCCTCGTATAGTTTGATGAATGCTTCTATCGAAAATGCATAATCTTCAAGATATCCATTAATTTTACTTTTTCCATTTTTATAGGAATGATAAAGTCGGAAATCTGGATTACACTGGTTTTCAATAATGAAATTAGCGTTTTTAGTAGCAATTTCTAGAAACAATAAATTGCCAGTAGCAGCGTAAGCATCAACAAAACCTGTGATGGTAAGCGCATTCCAGGAGGTAAGTGTTTTGTCATCAAGACCAGGCTTTTCCCTTTTTTTTCTTGCTTCTGAAAGAATATCAGTCCATTTCTGTTTTTTACTCTGAAGTTCTTCTAGCGAGATTCGATGTTTTTCAGCGAAATTTTTGTCGGCTTCAGTTTTATAAAGAATATAATTTCCGTTTTCCCAGTAACCTTTTTCATTAATATTGAAATAAGAAGCAAATAGATCGTAATCTGAAATTAGTAGTTCTTGTAGCTCTGCTGCTTTCCAGGTGTAGTAAGCTCCTTCTTCCTGCTTTCCATTTTCATTTTTAGAGTCGGCATCTAAAGCCGAGTAAAATGCTCCCGTGGTATCGGTAAGTTCATTTTGGATAAAATTGGCTGTTTTTTCGATAATCTCTTTGTACCAAGGATTCGAAGTAAGTTTGTACGCTTTACTATAAACGCTTAGCAATTGTGCATTGTCATAAAGCATTTTCTCAAAGTGCGGTAAATGCCATCGTGCATCTACAGAATATCTGGAAAACCCACCATCCACATGATCGAAAGTTCCGCCGAAAGAAATTTTATCGAGTGTATGAAGCACATAATTTTCTAATTCTTCATCTTTAAATTGATAGGAATAGCGCAATAAGAAATCAAGATTAGTGGGCATCATAAATTTTGGAGCATTTCTACTTCCGCCAAGTTTTACATCCAGATGTGGTTTCCAGATTTCGATAAAGTTTTTTAGACGTTCCTGAGAAAATTCGAGTGCATTTTCACCAATTTCAAGTGTATTTAATCGATGTAATCCTTTTTCAAGTTTTTCAGCATAATTAGTTAATTGCTCGGGTTCTTTTTCGTAAATCTGTCTGATCTGGCGCAAAGCACTAATCCATTGTTCTTTTCTAAAATAGGTGCCACCCCAAACAGGCCTTCCGTCTGGTAATGCAACAATATTCATTGGCCAGCCGCCACTACCGGTCATTATTTGTACGGCCTGCATATAAACTTGATCGATGTCTGGTCGTTCTTCACGATCAACTTTTATAGAAATATAATGCGCATTCATGATATCAGCAACCTCGTGGTCTTCAAAACTCTCGTGCTCCATTACATGACACCAGTGACAAGCCGAATAGCCAACACTTATAATGATTAGCTTATTACTCTGTTTTGCCTCCTCTAATGCCGTTTTATTCCATGCTCTCCAATCGACTGGATTATGGGCATGCTGAAGTAAATACGGACTAGTTTCATTTATTAAATCATTAGTAAACTGCGGGGATTCCATAACCTATTTTTAATAAAAGGTAGTAAAATTTAAAAGTTTTGGTGCAATGAAGTTTAGATAACTTCACGTTCGTAATGACAATCTAAAGAGTAGATCATTATATTTGTCGCTCAAAATCAGCACAAAGCCTATATTTTTAGGGTAGTAATTAATTAAAGTTTTGGTAACCTTGGAGCGCTTTTAATTTGAAAAAAAAGAAAGACTTTTGCTGGTTGAAAATATAGGATTTATGGAAGATGTTTATATTGTAATGCTAGTGGCCCTTCTCGCGCTAGCCATTACAGATTTGGTGGTAGGAGTGAGTAATGACGCCATCAACTTTTTGAATTCGGCTATTGGGTCTAAAGCCGTTTCAATGCGAACCATTTTAATCGTTGCCAGTATCGGGGTAGCCGTAGGAGCGATATTTTCGAGTGGTTTGATGGAGGTCGCCAGAAAGGGTATTTTCCTGCCTCAGCAATTCTATTTTGAGGAAATCATGATCATTTTTATGGCAGTAATGATTACCGATGTGCTGCTGCTCGATTTCTTCAACTCTATTGGTCTTCCTACTTCTACGACGGTTTCGATCGTTTTCGAATTGTTGGGAGCGGCTGTAAGTATTGCTATAATTAAGATTTATAAAGATGGGGGCGATTTAGGATTGCTAACTAACTATATAAATACCAGTAAAGCGACAGAGATTATTATAGGTATTTTAATGGCGGTAGTTATCGCCTTTATTATAGGACTGCTGGTTCAGTACATATCAAGACTTATTTTCTCTTTTCAGTTTGAAAAGAAAATGAAATACGTAGGCGGTGCTTTTGGTGGTGCTTCTTTAACTGCGATCCTTTATTTCATTCTTATAAAAGGTCTTAAGAGTGTTACTTATCTTTCAGAAGAAACTTTGAATTATATCAATAACAATACATTCATAATTATACTCATTGGTTTTGTTGTATTCTCGATTATCAGTCAGCTTTTGATGAGTATTTTTAAGCTGAATATTCTTCGAGTAATTATCGTGATAGGAACTTTTGCCTTGGCTTTGGCTTTCGCCGGTAATGATTTAGTGAACTTTATTGGAGTTCCAATCGCAGCATGGCAGTCTTTTACGCTGTGGGAAGCTGCGTATCAATCTTCAGGAACATTGCCTTCAGAATTATTGATGAGCGGATTAAGTGGAAGTGTGCCTACACCAGAGTTTTTATTGATCATAGCAGGTGGTGTTATGGTAGTTACCTTATGGTTTAGTAGCAAAGCAAAAGCAGTAGTAGAAACAGGAGTGAACCTGGCAAGACAGGGAGATGGAGTAGAGCGTTTTGAACCAAATTGGCTTTCTAGAAGTATTGTTCGCTATTCTGTTATCGTTAGTGGAGCCGTTTCTACCGTAGTTCCTAAAGTGATTAAAAACAAAATAGATAAGAAATTTGAAAAGCCAGAGAATACATCCAGAACCAAGCGTTTAGATGCTCCGGCTTTTGATATGGTTAGGGCTTCTGTAAATCTGGTGGTGGCTAGTATTTTGATCTCGATAGGTACAAATCTTAAATTACCATTGTCAACAACCTATGTGACTTTTATGGTGGCGATGGGTTCGTCTTTGGCCGATAGAGCATGGGATCGTGAGAGTGCTGTTTATCGTGTTGCAGGAGTACTTAATGTAATTGGGGGTTGGTTCGTAACCGCTTTGGTGGCATTTACAGCTGCGGCATTATTTGCATGTATAATTTATTACGGAGGTACTATTGCTTTAGCAGTTTTAATCATTTTAGCTGTAGTTCTTGTAGTTAGGAGCGGAATAGTGCATTCTAGGAAATCTAAAGAGGAGAAGAAAAATAAACGATATAACCGTACTGATATCATTACAATTAATGAAATTACTACGGAAACTTCAGAGAATATTTCTAGCGTTATACATGGGATTAATAGAATGTATACTAAGACTGTCGACAATCTTGGGTATCATGATCTTGGTAAGCTGAAGAAAAATAATAAGGCTATAGGAAAGCTTGAAGAGGAAGTAGACGATTTAAAAGGGAATATATTTTACTTTATTAAATCCCTTGATGATGACTCTGTTGAAGCCAGTAAGTTTTATATTTTGATATTAGATTATCTTCAGGATATGACGCAGTCCATTGCATTTATTACCAGAAATAGCTATAACCACGTGCATAACAACCATAAAAATCTGAAGTTTAATCAAATTCGGGATTTAAAGAAAGTCGACGATCGTATGCAGGTATTATTCGATGATATTGAGCATACTTTTAATAATCATGAATTCGGAAAAATAGATCAAATCCTGACGGATAAACAGGAATTGCTGGATTATGTTTCAGATTTAATTCAGAAGCAAATTAATAGAATTAGAACTTCAGAGACCAGTCCTCGTAATACCAAATTATACTTTGGATTGTTATTGGAAACTCGTGATTTGATAACGTCTACGATGAGTTTGTTGCAATTATTTCAGGACTTCTATCGTGAAGCGAAGAGTACTTTGTAATTAAGGTACTTATTAAACATAAAAAAGCCGCTTAAAATTTTTAAGCGGCTTTTTTATGTTTTAATTTCCGAAGAAACTATCCGTTAACAGCTTCCACGTAATCTACTTTTCCTTTTAGCATATCACGAAGCATTGTTTCGATTCCACTCTTTAAAGTCATTGTTGACGAAGGGCAACCGCTACAAGCACCTTGCAGAATAACTTTTACGGTTCTTGTTTCTTCATTATAAGAATCGAATAAAATATTCCCTCCATCACTGGCAACCGCTGGTTTGATATATTCTTCTAAGATCGCCACAACTTGTTGAGAAGTGTCGTCTAAATGATCAATATTAATTTGTGGTTTAGGAGCTGCTCCTGTGTTTTCTGTTGATTTTTGCTCTCCTGTAGAAGTTGTAACTGCATCGTTGTTTAAAACTGAATTGCCCTCCTGTATAAAATTACGGATAAACTCGCGCAATTCCATCGTGATCTCTTCCCAGTTAGCAACATCGTATTTGTTTATACTTACGTAATTTTCGTCAATAAAAACTTCTTTTACAAATGGGAAATGAAATAATTGTTGCGCTAGGGGTGAGTCCTTTGCATCGTCGATATTTTTAAACTCTGCCGCATGAAGCACAAGCTTACGATTGGCAACAAACTTCATCACTTTTGGGTTAGGAGTACTTTCAGCATAAACCGTTACGGGAATATTCTTCTGCTCAGCATCGTCACTTTTAATAACGATTCCGCCTTTGTTCAGGTACGTTTCAATTTGTTCAGCTACTTCCTGTTCTACCTCCGGCCATTCTACAATATCGTATTTTTCAATAGCGATAAAGTTTTGCGAAATATAAACTGTTTTCACAAAGGGAAGATAAAATAATTGCTGCGCAATTGGAGATTTTGCAGCCTCATCAATATTTTTAAATTCGAAATTCTCGTGTTTGGTTAAAAATTTGTTAGCTTCAAATTTAACAATTTGAGATTCTGTAGTATGTTGTATATTAATTTCGTAATTTTCCATTATTCTTAATTTTTGGCAAAAATACTAAACAAAACTTATCTTGTAGATTTATTGCCTAACTTATATAATATTGCAAATATAGTTTGATAAAATTTTACTCTAATTCTATAGATTTTCAAAGCTTTTTGAGCATTTTGCTTTTAAGCTCCATCTCTGTTTTTGGCATTAAAAATGCGAGAGCACAGGAGGTTATACCTACATATTCAGATTACCTGACCGATAATCTATATTTACTCTACCCGTCTATGGCCGGGGCTTCCAATTACAATCAGATACGTTTAACAGCAAGGCAGCAGTGGTTTGACGTTCAAGATGCCCCGAACTTACAAACCTTAAGTGTTAATGGTAGAGTAGGTGATAAAGTCGGGTTAGGAGGTATCTTTTTTAGAGATGAAAATGGCTACTTTTCAAAACTGGGTGCCTATGGTACTTTCGCTTATCATCTTATGTTTTCCAGAGATAATGTTAATCTTAATCAATTATCATTTGGTATAAGTGCTGATATTATTCAGCATCGTTTAGATCAGTCACAGTTTACCGTTTTTGATCCTTTGATTGGAGGTAGTAATGCTACCGATTTTTTCGCCAATATGGATTTGGGGATGTCTTACTATTACATGGATTTTTACGCTCATATTGCTGCTAAAAATATAATTTCTGTAGAGCGTGATTTGTTTTACTCAGAGGAGCTGCCTAGCAATCAACGAAAATATATGGCTTCGGCTGGTTATGTTTTTGACTTTTATAGAGATGATTGGGGATTAGAACCTTCATTTTTATTTCAGCTGAGAGAGCAAAATTCTCAAAGTAGTATTGATGCCAATTTAAAAGCCTATAAAGACTTTGATTTTGGTCAGGGATGGATAGGTGCTTCTTATCGACACAGCTTCGACGCTTCAGAATATAACAGAGCTGGGGAAGAAGTAGAGCGCCAGAGTTTAAAATATATCACTCCTTTTTTAGGTGTTGAATACAAGCAGTTTATTTTTGGATATACTTTTAGTTACCAGTTAAACACTATGGTTTTAAGTAATAGTGGATTCCATCAACTTACATTGGGCTATAATTTTGGAAAGAATAGAGAGCGATATGATTGTCACTGTCCTGCGATAAACTAGAAGTTAATTCGCTTTACCTGAAATTGGTCTTTTACAGGATTAATTATTTTCTCCAATACAGCTGGGTTATTGTTACTGTAGAATACGCATTCTCCCTTTTGCTGAAAATTAGTATTTAGTTTGCCTAATTTGTCTAATATCGATTTTGTTTGTCGTGCTACTGCTTCACCAGAATCTATAATGGTTATAGCATTGCTGAAAAAAGCTCGTAACTTAGGAATAAGATAAGGATAGTGGCTGCAACCTAGCACTAGATAATCTAAAGGTTGTTCTTGCAACGGAATTAAAATTTGGCGCAGCAGACTTTTCATTTCTTCTGAATCGATCTTGCCAGCTTCAATAAGCTCTACCAGTCCATTTCCTTCAACTTCGATAACTTTTATTCCTTGTGTATATAACTCTGAAGTTTTTGTAAATAAATGGCTGCTAAGCGTTCCTTTGGTGGCCAGAATTCCTATTGTTTTTGTTTTAGATTTTAAAGCGGCAGGTTTTATGGCGGGTTCAATTCCTATAAACGGAACTTCAAACTCTTTTCTCAATTCTAATATGGCATTTGTAGTGGCAGTATTACAGGCTACCACAATTATCTTAGCGCCTAACTCTAAAAGTTTAATTGTATTCTTTCGGCTAAGCGATATAATCTCTTCGCGAGTTTTTATTCCGTAGGGAGCATTCGCGCTATCTGCGAGGTAAATGGTATCCTCGAAAGGTAGCAGTTCATGGATTTCTTTCCAGATAGAGGTGCCACCTACACCTGAATCGAATATGCCGATTTTATTGTTCACCATAGTCCCAAAAATAAAAACTGCGCAGATATCTGCGCAGTTTTTATAAAATTTTATGCTTTAGAGGCTAATTATATACCTAATTCGGTCTTAACAGCTGGCATTAAATCGAAACCATCTGCCATGATTACTCCTGCACCAGTTGTAGAGTCTAATACGTAATCATAACCTTTAGCTCTTGCTACTTTCTGAATAGCGCCACGAGCTTTTTCTAAGATTGGTCTTACAAGATCCTGTTGTTTTTTCTGAAGATCCTGAGAAGCCTTTTGGCTACGCTCTTGGATTCTTCTTTGCGCACCTTGCAATTCCATAGAACGTTTTTGATTTTCCTCTTCAGTTACAGTTTCTGCTTCAGCCTCGTAACGTTGTAATGTCTTTTGAGCTTCATTCATCATGTCTTTGATTTCAGCATCATAAGTGTTTCTCAACTTGTCAAGTTGCGTCATGGCGTTCTTATAATCTGGCATAGATTCGATAAGATCTTGTGTCGCAATGTGAGCGATTTTAGAATCCTGCGCGTTTACAAGTGTCGTAGCTCCTAATGTTAAGGCTAGGGCTATAAAAAGTGTTTTTAATTGTTTCATTTTAATTAATATTAAGTGTTAAAGTAATTATTTGTTAATTGATTGTATCCTTAATTCTGGCTTCAGCTTCTCTAGCTGCGTTTATACTATCTCTTCTTCGTTCTCTGTCTTCCAATATCTGTGCCCTTCTTTCTTCGAATTCGGCTTTTTTAGCGGCTCTTGTAGAATCACGTTTTCTTCTGCGTTCTTCGATATATAATTCTCTTTCAGTTTTAGCATTCTGAGATGCTTGTTCTCGTGCTTGAATTACTGAATCCTGAGCAACAGTTCTATTCTCGGCTTGTTCTAAATCTATACGATCCTGGCGACTTTCAATTTCTTCTCTATTAGCAGCACGTGTTATGATTCTTACTACCTGATCGCTCATGTCGTAATTTGATTTGGCATAAATCATACCAATATCTGAAGTGCGATCAAAAATAAAGTCAAAATTTCTTCTATCGGCTATTTCCTGAACCGCATTAAAAACCTGATCTTGTATAGGTTTGATTAGTTGGCGCTTTTGTAAAATATAATCACCGCCCGGGCCAAATCTTTTTTGCTGATACTCGGTTAATTGATCCTGAAGATACGTGATATCATCTTCTCTTTCTTCTAAAAGCTCTTTCGTTAATAAAGTTCTTTCGTTTTCAAGCTGAGTCTGTATTTCAGAAATCTCTCTTCTTTTCGTATCAATTTCGTTTTTCCAATCCTGAACACGATTATCAAGTTGATTTGATGCTTCTTGATATTCCGGAATATTCTCTAAAATATAATCCATGTCAATATAACCAATATTGAGTCCGCGTTGAGAAAAAGCTCCCAAGGGTAAGATTATGGTTAGTATGATAAGGATTATTTTTTTCATAATTGGTAGATAGAAAATATCATGCCATTTTAAAATTGTTGCCCAATGATGAAGTGAGTTTCCCATCCATTAGCTCCGCTATTAGGTTGTCCTGGCAACGCATCGAAACCATACCCAAAATCGATCCCTAATAATCCAAAAGCAGGCATAAATATTCTTAAACCGGCACCAGCAGATCTATTTAACTGAAAAGGATTAAAGTCTCTAAAGTTGTCGTAAGATGCACCACCTTCCAAGAAAGTTAATGCATAAATAGATGCAGAAGGTTTAAGCGTTATTGGGAAACGAAGTTCTAAAGAGTATTTGTTATAAATCGTAGCTCCATCATCATTCGATGCCTGGCTTAAAGATGTTCTATCTAAAGGGATTAGAGATTGATTAGGATAACCTCTAAGACGAATAGTTTCACGACCATCAAGGCTGTAAGAGCCAAGACCATCACCACCAAGATAGAATCTTTCGAAAGGTGGTACTCCACGATCCTGATTGTAAGCTCCTAGAAAACCATATTCTACATTTGTTCTTAGTACTAAGTTTTTGCTCTCCCCAAAATTAGCTAATGTAGTATACCAATCTCCTTTAAATTTTACTTTATAAAATTCTAACCACTTATATTTTTCCTGGTCAATTTTAGCCTGATCTCCAACGGCGTTTGCTTGAGTAACACGCCCACCATTTCTGTTAATTAGATTACCATCGTTGTCTTCTAATTGGAATTCTCTTTGGTTTTCTAAATCATCGTAATCGACACCATTCCATAAAGAATAAGGAGGAGTGAATTTGGCTGTTAAACTAAAAACTGATCCTGCAATAGGGAATATTGGATTATATCTGGTGTTATCTCTAGTAATACCAAAGGTGTAGGTTAAGTTATTAGAGAAACCATCACCGTAAGTAAATAAACCTGTGTTATAGTTATTAAGATCGTAACGTTGGAATCCTAGCGTATGTGAAACCTGAAGGTATGGATCTGGTTCTGTTAAACGCTTAGCAAAACCTACGCTAACTCCCAAAATGTCGAAACTACGGCTTTTATCAGCTCTTCTGGATTGATAGTCATACAAGAACTGTCTTGTGTAAGAGAAAGACGTTGATAACTGTACTGGCTTTTTACCTCCTAGCCAAGGCTCCATAAAAGAAAGACTATAGGTTTGGTAGTAGGTACTTGCTTGCGCTCTTAAAGACAATCTTTGACCATCTCCCATGGGTACCGGCGTGTAAGCTTCTTTATTGAAAATCTCTGAAATGGCGAAGTTATTAAAAGATAGTCCCAGCGTACCAATAAAGCCACCGCCACCGTAACCACCTTGTAGTTCGATTTGGCTGGCACCTGCTTCAACAACGTTGTATTCCAAAGATAATGTTCCACTTTGTGGATCTGGATCAATAAATTCAGGACTTAATTGTTCTGCATCGAAAAATCCTAAAGAACCTAATTCCCGAACGGTTGAAACAACGTCTTGTTGGTTATATTTTTGTCCCGGTTTTGTAAGTAGATTTCTATAGATTACGTGATCTTTTGTTTTGTTGTTTCCAACCACTCTAATTTCATCAAAATACGCTTCTTTACCTTCGTTGATACGTAATTCGAAGTCTATAGTGTCATTGTAAACACGTGTTTCAACTAAGTTGAAACTTGAGAATAAATAACCATTATTTCTATATATCGTTGAAATATTTGTGGCATTTGGATCCTGCGCTTCGATTCTTTCGTTAAGAAGAACGCCATTATAGGTGTCTCCTTTTTTGATGCCCATAGCACGATCTAAAAATTCATCTGTATAAACCGTATTTCCTATAAATGAAATGTCCCCAATAAAATATTTGTCTCCTTCTTCAACTTTAATATCTAACGCAATATTTTTATCATCAACTTTGATAAGGCTATCAGAAATAATTCTGGCATCACGGAAACCATTTTCTTTTAACTTATTAACCAGATTTTGTTTGTCTTCCTGATAATCGGCGCGATTAAATTTAGAGCGTTTCCAAAAACGATAAAAGCGTTTTTGTTTCGTGTTTTTCATTGCTCTTTTCAGTTTCGCATCAGAAATCTGATCGTTACCGATAATGTCAATATTTTTGATCTTTACTTTATCACCAGTATCTATATTTACAACCATATTTACCTGATTGGTACCGGTTGTATCTTGTACTTCTACAGTATTGATAGCTACTTTTGCATTAAAATAGCCATCTTTTTTATACTTGCTTTCAATATAGTTTTTGGTGTTGGTAATTAAGTTCTCAGTAACATTAACACCGGTTTTAAGCTTATTTTCATCGATAAGCTCTTCTTTATCTCTTTTCTTTTTGATTCCCTGAATTCTAACTTCAGAAAGTTTTGGAATATCTGTGATAACAAGCTCAAGATCGGCAACACCGTTATCTATGTTTGTGATGTAAAATTCAATATCACTAAACATATCAAGATCCCAAAGTTTTTTAATTACGTTACTTAAACGCTGTCCCGGGATGTAAAGTTCTTCACCTTTTTTAAGTCGTGTAAACGAGATCACGGTTTGCTCGTTGTATCGGGTAGATCCAGTTACCTTTATATCACCTAAAGTGTATTTTTTACCGTTTCCTATAGGGAGATCCTGCGCATTGGCAGCGATACTAAGAGTAAAACAAATTATTACGAATGCTACTATATTTTTCGTCATAAATGCACTAACTAAGTTGCTCACTTGTTTTTCCAAATCTTCGTTCTCTGTTTTGATAATTATAAATGGCTTCGTAAAGATTTTCTTTTCTAAAGTCTGGCCATAAAATACTTGTAAAATACAACTCGGCATAAGCCATTTGCCAAAGCAAAAAGTTGCTGATTCTTTGTTCGCCGCTAGTTCTAATCATAAGATCAACATCGGGCACATCTTTGGTATATAAATTTTCAGAGATTAAAGAATCATTGATCTCGTCTGGTTTTAACGTTCCATTTTGCACTTTATTGGCTAAAATTTTAAATGCAGAGGTTATTTCTTCTCTGGATCCATAGCTTAAAGCTAAAATTAACGTCATTTTAGAGTTGTCTTTGGTCTTATCGATAACATCTAAAAGTTCTCTTTTCGCCTTTTTTGGTAAGTTCTCAATATTACCAATGGCAGTTAACCTAATGTCATTATTTTGTAATGTTTTGATTTCTTTTTTTAACGAAGAAACCAAAATTTTCATTAAAGCATCAACTTCAAATTTAGGTCGATTCCAATTTTCTGTTGAAAATGCGTAAAGCGTTAGATATTTAACTCCGATTTCGGCACTTCCTTCAACCACATCTCTAACAGATTTTACACCTTCATTATGCCCAACAGCTCTTAAAAAGCCTTGTTTTTTGGCCCAACGACCGTTACCGTCCATAATAACGGCAATATGCGCAGGTAATTTTGTTAAATTGAGATTTTCTTTAAAATTCATTCTCTAAAAGCTCGAATAACAGGGTTTTCTCCCGAAGGTTATTGTAAATGTGATTCCGGTAAAAACATACCAATCATTTGTATTTTGATTTCCAAAGGTAAGAATAGGATCTGGTGTGTCTGTTAATTCCTCTGGATTACTTCCGTCTAAATTATCTGTAAACGTATATCGCGCTCCGATTTCGATTCCTCCGATTAGACGCTGAGTTATAGTTGTTTTGTAACCGATAACCATTGGGATCGCAAATTCCCAATTTGTCCCTTCATTAACGAGAGGAGCTCCTCTAGATCCATCTAAAATCACATGATCGGCACTAAAATAGGTGACTCCGGTATAAAGGTAAGGGCTGCTTTGTGGCGTTCCTTTATGAAGATCGAAATCCCAAAAATTAAATTCTAATCCTAAGGAAGCTTCAGTAATAGTATTGCTAAAAGAATAGCCTCTTTGTTCTCTTCGGGTATCATTACTGTCGGCATCGTCTGCTTCAATGTTTCCCATTATGACAGAAAATCTGAAAGAATGGCGAGGGCTTCGATTCCATTTAAGAATACCTCCAAAAGCAATATCACTGGGGTTGATGTAAGTAGATTTACCTACATCACCAATATAATTTGCGCCACCCAAAAAGGCACCGACCTCATAAGTCTGAGATTGCAAATGTACTGAAGTGATTACCATTAAAACTAAAGCTATTCGATACCGCATAGGTTCTTAAAAGTTTGCAAATATAACAATTATGTTTGCTCTGCAATAATTTGAGCTAATTAGTATTACATTAACAGCGTTTTAAAAGAAATATTGTCTAATTACGTTTGTCTTCTCCCCATAAAAGTTTCTTTCTTAATGTCTGGAGAAAACTATTGTCGTGGAGTTCTACAAGATTAATAGTATATGGCGCTTTTTTGATTATAATTTCAGTCTCATTAGGGAGACTTGCTAAGCGTGAATCCATAGATAGAAGATGAGAGTCTTCGCGTCCACTAACTTTTAATGTGATTTTGGTGTTGTCTTTTATAATAAGCGGCCTTGCATTTAAATTGTGCGGCGCAATTGGTGTAATTACAATAGAATCTGCATCTGGCGTAATAACCGGCCCGCCACAACTAAGAGAATATCCTGTAGATCCTGTAGGTGTAGCAATAATTAATCCATCAGCCCAGTAAGAGGTTAGATATTGATCGTTTAGCCAGGTGTCTACGGTAATCATTGATGTCGTATTTTTTCTACTAACCGCTATTTCGTTTAGGGCTACGTTTTCAAAAATTTCATCATCAAATTCTGGATTTGTTTCAACTTGTAATACCGCTCTAGGAGAAATACTAAAATCTTTTCTTAGAATAGCGTGTATTGTTTCGCCTATTTGCTCTTTCTGAATGGTAGATAGAAAACCTAAGCGCCCGGTGTTTATACCAACGATTGGAATATCCAGATTCTTAATATAATTCACCGATTTTAATATGGTGCCATCACCACCGATAGTGAAAAAAAGATCAAAACTGTCATCTAAAACATCGAAAGTTTCATAGTCACTATATTCCCCGGTAACGCTTTGATTTTTATTGATAAGTTCTAAAAAATAGCTTTCAATGATAACTTCAACTTTTTGTTCTTGTAAAAGCTCTAGAAGCTGATTGATATAAGTGCCGGCGTTTTCGTGATAAAACTGGCCGTAAATGCCTATTTTCATATTAAATGTTTAGGTATTTGTCCAGGTATTTAGAACGGTCTCGAAGATTTTTATTGAAAGAATCTTCCTGATGCTGCGAGATAATGCTGTAGCCATATCTTCTTAATGACTGTATCACTTCAGTAATCCCGGTAGGATTAATTTTAATGGTGATTTGGGCAAGATCATTTTCAATCTTTGAAACAAATAAACCTAGTAAATGTACATTGCTTGATTCTATAATCTGGCTTATTTCACTTAAAGAATAATCTTTAAATCCTTTTTCTACTACAATAATATTTCCTGCTTCATTTAAAAAGGGAGTTTCATTAAAAATTCCCATAATTTCATTTAATTCCACATAGCCCAAATATTCATTTTCGTTATCTAAGACAGGTAATATATTAGAATTGTTCTGCGCAAAAGTTTCTAGGATATCTAACCAGTAATCGGTATTTCTAACAAAAAAACCTTCGAGCGCATATTGATAATCTTCGATAGATTTTTCAGCATCAAAACAACGAATATCATTTTCAGAAATGCATCCCATATAGATCCCGTTGTTCTCTACTGGCAAGTGAGAATAGGTAAGTTGATTAAAATCATTTTGTACCTCGCCAATTTTATCTGTAAAATGACGAATTGAAACATCATTTAAAATATATTCTTCCATATTCATATCCCACGTCCTTTAGCGCAAATTAATTAAAATAAAATTCATTAAGCCATACCCAACTTTGTATTTTTGTTAAAACAAAAAGTTTTAAGATAAGCTTTAGAATATGTAGTCGAGTAGTAATTTATAATTGCAAAAGGCTCTAAGTTTTAATTAAAACTATAAAATGAAGCCTTTAATTAAGGAGAAAACTATAGTTATGACGAAGTTAAGCGTTAATATCAATAAGATTGCCACATTAAGAAATGCAAGGGGAGGAGATATACCTAATGTAGTGAAATGTGCTTTGGATATAGAGAAATTTGGAGCAGAGGGGATTACGGTGCATCCTCGCCCAGACGAAAGACATATTCGATATCAAGATGCGAAAGATCTGAAACCGGTTTTAAAAACGGAATTCAATATTGAAGGAAATCCAGTTACAAAATTCGTGAATCTCGTTTTAGAAATTAAACCAGCGCAGGTTACGCTAGTGCCAGATGCTGAAGATGCAATCACCAGTAATGCCGGTTGGGATACTATTCGCTATAAAGAATATCTGCAAGAGGTAATTTCAGAATTTAAAAAATATGGGATTCGTACTTCGATTTTTGTTGATCCAGATGAAAAAATGATTCAGGGAGCTGCGGAAACAGGAACAGATCGCATAGAACTTTATACCGAAAGTTTTGCTGAAAAATTTGCAGCAGGAAAGAAAGAAGAAGCTGTAGCGCCTTATGCTAAATGTGCCAAAATTGCACATGATTTAGGATTGGGTATAAATGCGGGTCACGATTTATCGCTAGATAATATAGAATTCTTTAAAAATGAAGTGAATTTTGTTGATGAAGTGTCTATTGGTCACGCCCTAATTGCAGAAGCGCTTTACTTAGGTTTGGAAGAGACTATCGCAAGATATTTAAAGAAATTACAGTAAATTAAAATTGGTCGATTTTGGCTAAGATTTTAAAAGATTTAAAATGAAATTACATACTAATATTTTAGGAAAAGGAAAGCCATTTATCATTTTACACGGATTTTTGGGAATGGGCGATAATTGGAAAACCTTAGGTAAGATGTTTTCTGAAGAAGAATACGAAGTTCATTTAGTAGATCAACGAAATCACGGTAAAAGTCCGCATAGTGATGATTTTTCTTATGAATTATTAGTAGAAGATTTAAAAGAATATATTGAAGAGCATAAGTTAGAGAAGGTGGTGCTTTTGGGGCATTCTATGGGTGGTAAAACAGCGATGCTTTTCGCAGCAACCTATCCTGAATTGCTAGAGAAACTAATAATCGTAGATATTGCTCCTAAATATTACGAACCTCATCATCAGGAAATTTTAGCAGGATTAACGCTGTTAGAAGATGTCGATCTCTCTTCTCGCCAAGAAGCCTCTAAAATAATTTCTGAATACGTTCCCGATAGACCAACACAGCTTTTTCTTCTGAAGAATTTAGATCGCGAGGGTAAAGGGAACTATGTATTAAAAGTAAACCTTAAAACACTAAAGGAGAAGATTGAAAATATTGGAGCAGGTTTAGAAAAGGATAAAGTTTATAAAGGGGAAACGCTTTTTATAAAAGGAGAAAAATCTAATTACATAAGATTACCTGAAGATGAACAACTTCTTCACAATCATTTTCCTGAAGCTAAAATTGAAACAATTAGTAATGCGGGACATTGGGTTCATGCAGAAAATCAAGAAGACTTCTATAGCGCTATAATGCGATTTATCTAAAAACCACCTATAAATATTATGCATACATAATATTTTTACCTATTTTGTTGTGGGATTTGTAATTTGTGCTAAATTTGAGCATAAGGTTCTCAAACCTGATAAAACTTAATTCTACAATAAATTATGAAGAAACTAGTATTTCTAACCCTTTTTGGGTTGGCAGCTGCAATGACATATGCAGGTGGGTACAGAGTAGGACTTCAGGGGCAGCGAAGGCTGGCAATGGGTCATACTGGTGTAGCTGTGGTTGATAATGCAGAACTGGCCTTTTTTAACCCGGCGGGTTTAGTGTATTTAGAGGATAATATAAATGTTGCTTTTGGAGCAAGCGCCGTATTCTCTGATGTGGTTTGGCAGAATGATGAATTTGGACAGATGTCCCGAACAGATAGTTCTATCGGAACTCCCTTTTATGCCTACATTTCTTATCGAGCTACAGATTGGTTAACATTAGGGTTAGCAGCATATACACCTTATGGTAGTTCTGTAGAATGGCCAACCGATTGGTCTGGTTCACACCTCGTAAATGATATCGATCTTCAGGCAATTTATGTTCAGGCGTTAGCTTCAGTAAAAATTTCTGAAAAATTTAGTGTTGGTGGTGGTCCTATCTATGTAAATGGGTCGGTTAACTTCAATAGAAACTTAAACAGAACCCTTAGCGATATCGATGGAAATCGGGCAAATGTAACCGTAGATGCTTCAGGAGTGCATGCTTGGGGATGGTCTTTAGGGGCAATGTATAATCCTACCGATAAACTGAGAATAGGAGCAAACTATCGTTCAGAAATTATTGTGGAAGCAGAAGAAGGTGATGCGGATTTTAGTAATATTCCTAATTCACCACTTGCTCCTTTTAATGATACTAGATTTGATGCATCGCTGCCTTTACCAGCAGAGTTATCAATTGGTGCATCTTACGAGCTTACAGAGCAATGGTTATTGGCTTTTGATTATAACCGTGCTTTTTGGGATGTTTATCAGTCTTTAGATATAGATTTTGAGGATCCAACTATTCCAGATTCAGAAAATCCAAGAAATTATAAAGATGCGAATACCTATAGATTCGGAGTTCAATATATAGCTAACGACATGTTTACGCTTAGAGCGGGATATTATTTTGATGAATCTCCCGTGCAATCAGGATATTTTGCGCCAGAAACTCCAAGAAATGATGCGCATGGATTTACTGCAGGACTTTCAGTAAATATTACTGATAAACTTTCCATAGATGCTTCATTCCTTTATAATAGGTTTAAAGAGGTAGATGAATCTTATAATTATTATATGGAAAACGGAGAAAATGTACCTTTTGAAGGGACTTACAAAACTGTGGCGTTTGTTCCTGGTCTTGGGGTAACTTTCAAAATTTAAACTTACAGGAAATGATGAAAAACTATAAATTTTTAGCAGTTGGTTTATTGGCTTTGGGAATAGTTTCTTGTGAGCCAGATTTAGATAATCCAATAGATGAAGAAGGAGGTCTGTATAATAATGGAGAAGCAGATTTCTCTAATTATGTTGCTCTTGGAAATTCGTTAACCGCAGGTTATGCAGATAACGCACTTTATATTACAGGGCAAAGAAATTCGTATCCAAATATTTTAGCGGGACAGTTCGCTTTAACGCAGGAAACGCAAGAGTTTACAATTCCTTATATGAATGATAATGCCGGCGGACTTTTACTATCTGGCGAACCATTGCAGGGATTTAATAATCGGTTAGTGCTAGCCGTTGATGAAAATGGGGAGCGTGCTCCTTCAGTTTATACCGGAATGTCGCCTACAACAGATATATCAAATGTTTTAGAAGGACCTTTTAGTAATATGGGAGTGCCGGGTGCTAAATCTTATCATTTGGGTGTGAATGGTTATGGTAATATAGCAGGAGTACAGGCTGGTCTTGCAAATCCTTATTTTGTAAGATTCGCGTCTTCACCTCAGACAAGTATCATGGCCGATGCAATGGCTCAAAATCCAACATTTTTCTCACTTTGGATAGGAAATAATGATGTTTTAGGTTATGCAAGTTCAGGAGGGATAGGAGTAAACCAGGCAGGTAATTTTAACCCTGCAACTTATGGATCTAATGATATTACAGATCCTATGGTGTTTGCTCAGGTATATTCAGATTTAGTGCAAACTTTAATCTCTGGTGGAGCCAACGGTGTCCTTATTAATATTCCAGACGTGACTGATGTAGCATTTTTTAATACCGTTCCGTTTAATGCACTCAATCCCGCAACCAACGACAATTTTGCAGCTCAAATTCCTACTTTAAATGCTACTTTTTCACAGTTAAATCAGGTTTTTGCCGCCTTACAAGCTTCTGATAGAAGTATTCAGTATTCTGAAACAGCGGCTTCACCAGTATTGATTTTTGATGAATCATTAACAAATCTTTCAGCGCAAATTACTCAGGTTCTAACGCAATCTGGATTCGATGCGTCTATGGCTGCACTATATGGTCAGCAGTTTGGGCAGGTTCGTCAGGCTAATTCCGAAGATTTATTCACCCTTACTTCTTCAAGAGTAATTGGGCAGCTTAATGAAACACGTTTCGCTCAGCTAGTTCAGGCAGGAGTGCCGCAAGAAATGGCAGGGCAACTCGCAATAAATGGGATTACCTATCCGCTAGGTGATGAGTATGTATTAATACCAAGCGAACAGACCGAAATTTTAGAAGCTACCAATGCTTTTAATACTTCCATAGAAAGTATTGCGACAACCAATAATCTTGCTTTTGTCGATGCTAACGCTATGCTTAGCCAGGTGGCTAATGGAGGTATTGCTTTTGATGGAGGCTCAGTTAATTCTACTTTTGGTACTGGTGGTGCATTTTCTTTGGATGGTGTTCACTTAACACCAAGAGGATATGCGGTAATGGCAAACGAGATTATCGATCAAATAAATGCAACTTATGGTTCTACGGTTCCTAAAGTAAATGTTGGTCAATACAACACCATAACGCCTAGTAATGATGTGCAGTAATGATAAACTTATATTAAAATAAAGAAAGTCGGCAATTAGCCGGCTTTTTTTTTCGCAATTTTGAGGTATTCAAACCAAATAAAATATGAGACTTTTACTAAAACTTCTTTTATCGGCCCTTGTAGTGGTTGGTCTTGCTAAGATTTTACCCGGCGTAAGTGTAAGTAGTTATCTAACAGCTTTTATAGTAGCTGTAGTACTTGCGGTCTTAAACCTGATCTTAAAACCAATATTGGTCGTTCTTACCTTACCGGTAACAATTTTAACCTTTGGATTATTCCTATTAATTATAAATGCCATAATTATATTTCTTGCAGATAGCTTTATAGGAGGATTCAGCGTAGATGGTTGGTTTATGGCGATTATTTTTAGTCTGCTTTTTTCTTTGTTTCAGTCGATATTGTATTCACTTCTCGATAAGGATTAGAAGCTTGCTGAAATTCAATAATTTGAAACTTTGCAGGCTTATGAAAAAAGCTTAATTTTGCACACCAATTTTTATAATAAGTCAAGAATGAATATTACCAGAGAGAATATTGATAAATTGAATGCGGTAGTTAAAGTAGATATCGCAAAAGACGACTATGCTCCTAAAGTAGAGAAAATCCTTAAGGATTACCGTAAAAACGCCAATATTCCTGGCTTTAGAAAAGGTCATGTTCCTATGGGAATGGTGAAAAAGCAATACGGGCAGGCTGTTTTAGTAGATGAGGTAAATAAATTACTACAGGAGAATCTTAATAAATATCTTACTGAAGAAAAATTAGATGTTCTTGGAAATCCTATTCCAAAAGAGCAAGAAGACTTCGACTGGAATAAAGATGAGTATACTTTTGAATTTGAAATAGGTCTTGCACCAGAGTTTGAAGTTGATCTTGACTTAGAAAAACCGGTAGCTAAATATAATATCGTAGCAGATGATAAGATGATCGATAGCCAAATCGAATCTATCCAGAAGCAATACGGTAAATTAATTTCTAAGGAAGAAGTTGAAGAAGGAGATATCGTAGCCGGTACTTTCAAAAATGAAGAAGAAGGCATCGAGAACGAAACTTCTATTGAGTTAGAAAAAATTAAAGGAAAGAGAAATCTTAATAAATTTGTTGGCGCTAAAGCTGGTGATGTTATTACATTGAAGACAAAAAGTCTTTTTGAAGATGATCACGACTTGCAACAACAGTTAAAGGTTGAGCACGATAAAGCGCACGATCTTGATATCGAAGTAGAATTTACTATTTCTGAAGTTAACAAAAGAGAGCTTGCAGATTTAGATCAGGAATTATTTGACAAACTTTTTGGAGAAGGGAAAGTAACTTCAGTTACCGAGCTTAAAGAAAAGATCAAAGAAGATGCAGAGAAGCAATTTACTCAGCAAAGTGATCAACAATTAATGAATGATGTTACTGAAGCATTAATTGAAAAAACAGACTTCGAACTTCCTAAAGAATTTCTTCAAAAATGGATTAGAACTGTTGGTGAAAAGCCATTAACTGAAGAAGAAGCGGTTGAAGAATACGAAAAAAGCGAAAAAGGTTTACGTTACCAGTTAATCGAAGGGAAAATCGTTAAAGAGCACGATATTCAGGTAGATTTCGAAGCACTTAAAGCTTTCGCTAAAGAGAAAATAAAAGAACAAATGGCTCAATTTGGTCAGATGGATCCTGCAGATAAAGAATTAGACGATATCGCAGCAAGAATCCTTTCTAATCAGGACGAAGTTAAGCGTCTTTCTGAGCAATTAGTAAACGAAAAGCTGTTAAATTTCTACAAAGAGAATATGAAATTTGACGAAAAGGAAGTTACTTACGATGATTTTGTGAAAGAGATCTATAACTAAGCCTTTTTTATAATTTATACCTATCTTTAAGGCGTTATCCATATGGTATAACGCCTTTTTTGGCTTTATGGGTAGCATGTGTAATTAAAAAGAAAAATTGATGGATTACGGAAAAGAATTCGAAAAATACGCAACCCAGCATCACGGGATAAATAGCAATTATTATAACAAAATAGTAAGCAGTATGACCCCAATGGGGATGACGCCTAACATTATTGAAGAGCGCCAAATGAATGCTGTAGCGATGGATGTATTTTCACGATTAATGATGGACAGGATCATATTTATGGGAACTGGCATCAACGATCAAGTAGCTAATATTATCCAGGCGCAATTATTATTTTTAGAAAGTACAGATTCTTCAAAAGATATTCAAATTTATATAAACTCTCCTGGTGGTAGTGTATACGCTGGTTTAGGTATTTATGATACGATGCAGTTTATAAAGCCAGATGTTGCTACAATTTGTACTGGTATGGCAGCTTCTATGGGAGCAGTATTACTTTGTGCAGGTACTGAAGGAAAGCGTAGTGGATTACCACATTCTAGAGTGATGATTCACCAACCTCTTGGTGGAGCTCAGGGACAAGCTAGCGATATCGAAATTACAGCAAGAGAGATTATTACTTTAAAAGAAGAATTATACAAAATTATCTCTAAACATTCTGGGCAGTCTTACGAGAAAGTACACGAAGATAGTGATCGTGATTACTGGATGAAAGCTGATAAGGCCAAAGAATACGGGATGATCGATGAAATTCTTACAAGAGACTAAGAAGTAATACGAACGAATTTTAGAGAAGAGTTTTAGAATCGGTTTCTAAAACTGAACAGGAAATTAAATAAGATGGCGAAAGAAGAATTAGAATGTTCCTTTTGTGGAAGAAAAAAGCCGGAAACCAATCTATTGATTGCCGGCTTGGATGCTCACATCTGTGATCGATGTATAGAGCAGGCGCATGGTATTGTGCTTGAAGAATCCAAACAAGGGGAAGCAAACGAGTTATCTTCAGAATTAATGCTAAGTAAGCCTAAATCTATTAAGGCTTTTTTAGATGAATATATAATTGGTCAGGAAGCGACCAAAAAGGTAATGTCTGTTGCCGTTTACAACCATTATAAACGATTATTACAACCGGATAGCGATGATGATATCGAAATCCAGAAAAGTAATATTGTAATGGTAGGAGAAACTGGTACCGGTAAAACCCTTATGGCAAAAACGATCGCTAAAATGCTTAATGTGCCTTTAGCAATTGTAGATGCAACGGTATTAACCGAAGCTGGATATGTAGGAGAAGATGTTGAAGGAATTCTTACTCGTTTACTACAGGCAGCCGATTATAATTTGGAAAAAGCACAACGAGGAATTGTTTTTATTGACGAAATTGATAAGATTGCTCGTAAAAGCGATAATCCTTCAATCACGAGAGATGTTTCTGGAGAAGGTGTTCAGCAGGCTTTACTAAAACTTCTGGAAGGAACCACAGTAAATGTTCCGCCAAAAGGAGGAAGAAAGCATCCAGATCAAAAATTTATCGAAGTAGATACAGAGAATATCTTGTTTATCGCCGGTGGAGCTTTTGATGGTATCGAGAAAAATATCAGCAAGCGTTTAAATATGCAAGCTGTAGGATTTAGTGCTTCTAAGAGCGATGATAATATTGAAAGAACCAATCTTTTAAAATATATCATCCCTAAAGATTTGAAAGATTTCGGACTTATTCCTGAGATTATTGGTCGTTTACCGGCACTTACGTATATGAATCCATTGGATAAAGATACGCTTAGATCAATCTTAACCGAGCCTAAAAATGCGATTATCAAACAGTACACAAAATTGTTTGAAATGGATGAAATCGAATTCAGTGTAACCGATGAAGCTTTAGATTATATCGTAGAAAAAGCGGTAGAATATAAACTTGGTGCACGTGGATTGCGTTCGCTTTGTGAAGCAATTTTAACCGATGCGATGTTTGACCTTCCTGAAAGTGATATTCATGAGTTTGAATTAACCAAGAAATACGCTGACGAAAAATTAAATAAATCAACTATAAATGCATTAAAAGCAGCTTCATAGTTGAAACTTAATATTAGTTGAAAAGCCTCATGAATTCTATAATTTATGAGGCTTTTTTATTTTGATCTGTTACTCGCTTTTCTGAAAAAAACTATACAAAAGTTCTCTTAGAAAACAAGAATATTCAACTTTTATTTTTTTGAAAGTTTTAGCATTGCACTATAATCTTCTGTTAATCATTTTAACTCAGCCTTATTAATTGGTAATTTCATAAGAAGAGAAACTCTTTTCACCAATCAATAAATTGCAAAGCATGGCTAAGGAAAATGAAAGTAATACCGAGATTGAAAATCAGGAATGGCTGGATTCGCTCAAATGGGTATTGCAAAATGAATCGAAAGAACGAGTTGAAGAAATCCTAAAATTACTTCAGGCTGAAGCACAAAGAAACGGTGTGAAGCAAGACTTTCCCCTTACCACTTCTTATATAAATACTATAAGCCCGGAAGATGAAGAAAATTATCCGGGAGATATCGAAATTGAAGAAAAAATCTTAGGATATATTCGCTGGAATGCCATGGCCATGGTGGTGAGAGCAAATAATGAAAGTAAAGGTATAGGTGGTCACGTGTCTACATATTCTTCTATCGCACACATGTGGGAAGTTGGTTTTAACCACTTCTATAAATTGGATCGCAAAGCTGGTTCAGATATGGTCTACTTTCAAGGACACGCATCACCTGGTGTTTATTCTCGAGCTTTTTTAGAAGGTAGATTAACTGAAGAGCATTTAGAGAACTTCCGTAGAGAAATAAAATCAGATAAAGGTCTTACTTCTTATCCGCATCCTCATTTAATGCCAGAATTTTGGAATTTCCCAACCGTTTCTATGGGATTGGGGCCAATCAATGCAATTTATCAGGCACGCTTTAATAAATATCTAGAGAAGCGTGGTTTAATAGAAGAGAACGATCAGCAAATTTGGGCATATTTAGGCGATGGAGAGATGGACGAGCCGGAAGCTCGTGGTGCTATTAACATCGCTTCTCGTGATAATTTGGATAATTTAACCTTTGTGGTAGATTGTAATCTTCAACGTTTGGATGGTCCGGTACGAGGAAACGGAAAAATCGTTCAGGAGTTGGAAGGTTTATTTCGTGGAGCAGGATGGAACGTGATTAAACTGCTTTGGGGGAAAGATTGGGATCCTGTTTTCGAAAAAGATACTGAGGGTAAACTGATTAGCTTATTAGATGAATTGCCAGACGGACAACTTCAAAAATATGCATTTTCTGAAGGAGATTTTATTCGTGAAGATCTCTTCGGAAAAGATAAAAACTTAGCTGAAATCGTAAAAGATCTTTCTGATGATGAGTTGAAGCGTTTAAAACGTGGAGGGCACGATCAACAGAAAATTTATAATGCGTATAAAAAAGCAACCGAACATAAAGGGCAGCCTACTATTATTTTGGCACAAACCATTAAAGGTTACGGTCAGGGTAAAGCTGGAGAAGCCAGTAATGTTTCCCATAAAACAAAAAGCTTTAAGGAAGATGAATTAAAATCGTTTAGAGATTTCTTCAATCTGCCAATTTCAGATAAGGAGATTAAAGATATTCCGTTTTTAAAACCTGAAGAAGATAGCGAGGAAATTAAATATCTTCAGAAAAAGCGTAAAGATTTAGGCGGTTTTATGCCGCAACGCAAAGATGAAAGCGAAGCGATAAAAGCGCCCGATAAAAAAGTATTTAAAAGTTTTCTGGAAGGTTCAGGAGACGATGAGGCAGCAACAACCATGGTAATGGTGCAAACGTTAAGCCGATTATTTAAAGATAAAGAATTAGGTAAATATATCGTTCCTATTATTCCAGATGAATCCAGAACTTTTGGAATGGAATCCTTATTCAGGCAAGTTGGTATTTATGCGCCCGGCGGTCAGGTCTATGAGCCGGTAGATAAAGAAAGTTTGCTGTTTTATAATGAATCTGAACAAGGTGCTATTATGGAAGAGGGAATTACTGAAGCAGGTTGCATGGCAGAGTTCATTGCTGCTGGTACCGCTTATCTTAATCAGGGTATTCCTATGATTCCTTTTTACTTCTTTTATTCCATGTTTGGTTTTCAAAGAACCGGGGATTTAATTTGGGCAGCAGCAGATGCCGGTGCAAAAGGATTTTTAATTGGAGGTATTTCAGGAAGAACAAGTCTGCCGGGTGAAGGTTTACAACACCAGGACGGGAACAGTCATTTATTTGCCTATGCTTTTCCGACGGTAAAAGCTTACGATCCTGCTTTTGCTTACGAGCTGGCAACGATTGTGAAAGCCGGAATACAGGAAATGTATATCGATAAAAAAACATTTCAGTATTATATCACACTTGGAAATGCGACCTACAAAATGCCTAAAATGCCGAAAGATAGTGAAGAAGGTATTTTGAAAGGTATGTATAAATTTCAGAAAACAAGAAAACGCAAAACCGATAAAAAAGCGCATCTTTTTGGTAGCGGATCTATAATGGCTGAAGTGTTGGAAGCCGCCGAAATTTTAGAAAAAGAATATGATGTTGCGGTAGATATTTGGAGCATCACCAGTTACAAAACACTTTATGATAATGCGATAGATGTTGAACGTGATAATCGTTTAAAAACACAGCTTAATAAAGAGAAAAATTATATTCAGGATTGTCTGGAAGAAGAAAAAGGTGTTTTTGTGGCAGCTTCAGATTATGTAAAAGCATTGCCAGAATCTATTGCTAAATGGTTCCCTGCACATCTTGCTGCTTTAGGAACCGATGGTTTTGGGCGTAGTGATGCAAGACCAGAACTACGTAATTTCTTCGAAGTAAACGCTGCACATATTGTATTTACTACGCTTTACGAATTAGCAAACGAAGGAAAAATTAAAGCCAAGCAGTTAAAAGATGCCGCTAAGAAATTTGACATCGATGCTAAAAAACCGAATCCAAGAACATCCTAATCAAAAAAGAAAACAAAAATGGCTATAGAAATCAAAGTACCACAAATAGCAGACGGAGTTGAAACTGCTACAGTTTCAGAGATATTAGTTGCTGAAGGAGATAAAATTGAAAAAGACCAGGGCGTTATTGCTGTAGAAAGTGATAAAGCTTCTGTTGAGGTTCCGAGTTCAGATGCTGGGACAGTGAAAGAAATTAAGATTAGTGAAGGGGATGAAGTTAAAGTCGGTCAGGTAATTATTTTATTAGAAGACGACGGTGAATCTGATGAAGAAGAAGATGAGGATACTGAAGAATCTTCAGAAGATACAAAAGAAAAAGAAGACACTTCCGAAGAAGAAAGTGAAGATACAGATGATGCTGAACAGAAAGACGGCAAGAAAAAAAAGAAAGTAAAAGAAGAAAAGGCCGGCGATAGCAAAGATTCTGATGACGACGAGGAGGAAGACTCTGATGATGAAAAAGCTTCTAAAAATAAAGAATCCGACGAATCTGAATCTGATAATGAAGATAAAAAAGAGAAGAAAAAATCAGAGAAATCTTCTGGGAAATCTACCGGAGCAGGTATTCAGGCTTCACCTGGAACTCGTCGCTTAGCAAGAGAGCTTGGGGTAGATCTTAGTGAATTGGCAGAAGAAATTTCAGGAAAAATTTCAGAAAAAGACGTCAAAGAATTTGCTAAAGGTGGAAGCCAAAAATCGACAAAATCAGCTTCAGTTTCTTTACCCGATTTTGAAAAATGGGGAAGTGTAGAGCGTAAGTCGCTAAATAGTATCAGAAAAGCAACGGCCAAAAATGTAACCGCATCTTGGCAAGCGGTACCGCATGTATTTCAGTTTGATGAAGCCGATATTACCGATATTCAGCAGTATTTAGAAGCGAATCAGAAAAAAGCTGAAAAAGCAGGAGGAAAACTAACGATTACCGCTTTACTAACGAAGATTGTAGCTGGAGCGCTGGTTCAATTTCCTAAATTCAACGCTAGCGTAGATATGGAAAATCAGGAAATGATCCTGAAAAACTATGTAAATATTGGTATTGCAGTAGCTACCGAAAAAGGACTTTTAGTACCGGTAATTAAAAATGCCGATCGAAAAAGTATTATAGAAATTGCTGCAGAATTAAGCACTATTGCTGAAAAGGCTAGAGATGGTAAACTAAGCAAGGAAGATATGGAAGGCGCTAATTTCTCTATTTCTAATCTTGGCGGTATTGGCGGTACTAATTTTACACCAATTGTTCCCGCACCACAATCCGGAATTTTAGGAATTTCACGTTCGGCTAAAAAGCCTGTTTATATCGAAGATGAATTTAAACCAAGAGATATTTTGCCGCTATGCCTGTCTTATGATCATCGTTTAATCGATGGTGCCGATGGTGCAGCATTTATCAATTGGATCACTCAGGCGCTGGAAGATCCTTATAAAGCTTTGCTTGGTGCGTAATTAGAACTCCCATGAGCTAAGCTTAATAGTTTAGAAGAGTAATTTTATTTTCTAAATGACCTTTGCAATATTGAAATCTCGATTATCGAGTAAAAATAAATTATGGCAGATAGCAAGAAAGATAAAAAAGAACTGATAGTAATTGGTGCAGGCCCGGGTGGTTATGCAGCCGCTTTTAGAGCAGCCGATTTAGGAATTAAAACCACTTTAATCGATCCTGAAGCTAATCCCGGTGGCGTTTGTTTATATCGCGGGTGTATCCCTTCTAAAGCCTTGTTACATGTTGCGAAAGTGAAAAAAGAGGCTTTAGAATTATCGAATTTTGGAGTGAGTTTTGAAGAACCTGAAATCGATGTCAAGAAAATCGGGAAGTGGAAAGATGGTGTTGTGCAAAAACTTACCGGTGGTCTTGGGCAATTAAGCAAAGCTCGAAAAGTTGAATTTATACAGGGAAAAGCTTTTTTTAAGGATGATAAAACGGTAGAAGTTGAAGAAAATTCTGGTGATTCGTATGAGTTGGAATTTGAAAATGCAATTATAGCTACCGGATCTTCACCAACCGAGTTGCCTAATATTGAAGTTGATCACGAAAAGATCTGGAATTCTAAAGATGCACTTGATATTAAAGAAATTCCGAAGAAATTATTAGTGATTGGTGGCGGTTATATTGGTTTAGAGCTTGGTAGTGTATATGCAAATTTAGGAAGTGAAGTTTCTATTGCTGAAATGACTTCCGGGTTTTTGCCGGGCGCCGATCGTGATCTGGTAAAAGTTTTTGAAAAAGAACAGCCTTTTAAAAACCTGTATTTTGATACCAAAGTTGAAAAAGTTGAGGTGAAAAAGAAGAAAGTTGAAGTGGTATTGAAGTCGGGCGAGAAAGAACAAAAAAAGAAATTCGATCGTGTTTTAGTGGCAATTGGAAGACAGCCGAATACAAAAGCTAGTAAACCACAAAATGCGGGAGTAGAGATTGGCGAAGACGGTTTTATAAAAGTCTTCAGTAATCGTAAAACTTCAGCAAATAATATTTACGCCATTGGTGATATTACCGGCCAGCCGATGTTAGCACACAAAGCTTCGCACGAAGGTCGTGTTGCTGCGGAAGTAATTAAAGGCGAGAAAGGTTCAACTTATGATGCTAAAGTAATTCCTGCGATTGTATTTACTGATCCTGAAATTGCCTGGTGTGGTCTTACAGAACAGGAGTTAAATTCATCCAATATCGATGCAAAAGTAGTGAAGTTTCCATGGTCGGCTTCGGGAAGAGCAAAAGCTTTAGGAACCGATAACGGACTTACAAAATTGATTGTAGAGAAAGAGACTGAGATTATTTTGGGTGGCGGTGTTGCCGGTAAAAATGCGGGTAGCTTAATTCCTGAAATTGCTTTAGCGATAGAAATGGGCACCACTGCAAGAGATCTGGCACTTACAATACATCCACACCCCACACTTTCTGAAACTTTAATGGAAAGTGCTGAATTATTCTACGGAAGTCCAACTCATATTGTTGATAAATAATTCAGATTAAAAATGAGGCTCTATCTTCAGTGTATGTTATTCGGTTATTTTTCAATATCCGTGGCGTCATTCCGTGCTTGACACGGAATCTCATACAGTTTTTGACTATTGGCTTCTTGTTTTATGAGACCCTGAATCAATTTCAGGATGACGGTGGTTTTCAGCAAAATAATGTGACTAAAAAATACTTAACTATCTAAAGCGAGATTTTAACTTTCTCGCTTTATTTATTTTTATACTTTTGGAATTAATCCAATAAATAGGATTAATTCCATTTTATATGATTTCAAAAGCTATTCTACATCTCGATCTGGATTCTTTCTTTGTTTCAGTAGAACGAAAAATAAATTCAGAATTAAATAATAAACCTGTCATCGTTGGTGGTATGGGCGATCGTGGAGTAGTAGCTTCCTGTAGCTATGAAACCAGAAAATTTGGAGTGCGATCGGGGATGCCTATGAAGATTGCCAGAAGACTTTGTCCTCAGGCAGTTTATATAAAAGGTAATGCCAGTATTTACACTAAAGAATCACATTTAGTAACCGATATTATTAAAGATCAGGTGCCTTTATTCGAGAAAGCAAGCGTAGACGAGTTTTACGCCGATCTTACCGGGATGGATCGATTTTTTGGAATAGAAGGTTTCGCCAAAGAGCTAAGACAACACATTATTAAAGAAAGCGGTTTGCCAATCTCGGTAGGATTATCGCAGAACAAAGTAGTTTCTAAAATTGCAACCAGCGAGATAAAGCCCGATGCGATGAGTGTGATTAAGCACGGAGAAGAAAAAGACTTTTTAGCGCCACTGGATGTTAACAAAATCCCCATGATCGGTAATAAAACCTTTCAGTTGCTTATGGGGCTTGGAGTTTATAAAGTACGAACGCTTCAGGAAATGCCGGTAGAGGTTTTAGAAGGTGTTTTAGGGAAAAACGGGCGAACCATCTGGAAACGCGCCAATGGGATCGATCATTCGCCAATTGTTCCGTTTCATGATCGAAAATCGATTTCTACCGAGCGTACTTTTAATCGAGATACCACAGATATCACCCGCTTGCATGCCACTTTAGTAGCAATGACCGAGAGCCTGGCGTATCAACTGCGACGAGGTAATAAGCTTACTTCTAACATCAGTATAAAGCTTCGATATTCCGATTTTCAAACCAGTACGTTGCAGGCGAAAATACCGTATACCAGCGCCGATCATATTTTGATCCCCAAGGCAGAAGAACTTTTCAAAAAACTATACAATCGTAGGGTTTTGATTCGGCTTATTGGTGTAAAACTTAACGGACTGGTAGGCGGGAATTATCAAATCAATTTATTTGATGATAGCGAAAAGATGCTGAGTTTATATAATTCTCTGGATAAAATTAAAAATAAATATGGGGAGCGAAGTGTGGTAAGAGCTGTAAGTATGGGTGCGAAAACTATAGGTCGAATGGGTAATCCATTTAATGGAGAACCGCCCGTGGTACTGGCGCATCGGAAACAATAATGAAGTTGAAAATGTCGAATTTGGATTAGAAATAGAAAAATTATGTATTTAAACTGTCATTCTTATTTTTCGTTGAGGTATGGCGCTTTTTCTGAAAATGATCTGCTGGAACTTGCAACGGCGAATAAAACAAAATTCGTTGCGCTTACCGATATTAATAATACTTCTGCCTGCTTAAATTTTATAAAGCATTCAAAGAACTTTCCAATAAAACCGCTTGTTGGTATCGATTTCCGTAATGGGGTAGACCAACAATATGTGGTTATAGCTAAAAACCGAAATGGATTTAGAGAGATGAATCAGCATCTTTCAGATCATCTGCACGCTAAAAAGAATTTTGATGAAAAAGCACCAATATTAGATAATTGCTACGTGATCTATCCTTTCAAAAAAGTACTGAAAAATGGCAAAACTGATTTTAGCGAAAATGAATTTATAGGAGTTTCAGTACGCGATTTAAATAAGCTGAAGTTTTCAGAGTATAAAAAGTACACTTCAAAATTGGTGGTTTTACAATCTGTTTCCTTCCGAAGTAAAAAAGATTTTAACGCTCATCGATTGTTACGTGCAATTGATAATAATACGCTGCTGAGTAAACTACCGTTAGCAGAACAAGGAGATCCTGAAGATCGGATGCTTCCGGAAAGCGAGCTTATCGAAATTTTTAAAGAATTTCCTGAAATCTTATCTAATACTGAAGCGCTTGCTGAAAAGTGTAATGTTGAATTTACCTTCAGTAAAAAACAAAATAATAATTTATCTAAAATTGAAGGAAAAAAAGCAGATGAGTTTACGCTTCGGAAATTATGCTTCGAAAATATCGAAAAGCGGTATCCAGAAGCTACTGAAGAAGTTTATGCCCGTTTGGACAAAGAACTTAGCGCCATTATAAAACTGGGCTTTGTTTCTTACTTTTTGATTAATTACGAGATTGTAAAATATGCTCGCAAAAAAAAGTATCCGGTAATTGGTAGAGGAAGTGGCGCAAATTCTATCGTGGCGTATATTATCGGGATTACCAATGTCGATCCTATAGAATTGGATCTTTATTTTGAACGTTTTATTAATGAAAATCGAAGTTCTCCGCCCGATTTTGATATCGATTTTTCCTGGAAAGATCGTGAAGATGTAACACGTTTTATTTTTGATCGTTACGATAATGTGGCTTTAATGGGAACCTATGTGACCTTTAAACGCCGAGCTGTGATTAGGGAGTTAGGTAAAGTTTTTGGGTTGCCAAAGGCCAATATCGATAAGCTTTCGTTAGCAAGGTTTGCTATTAACGAGCTCGACCAAATGGAGCTTTTGGTTATTAGGTATAGTAAATTAATTGCAGGGTTTCCCAATTACTTAAGTGTACATTCTGGGGGTATTTTAATTCTGGATGACGAGGTTTTTAATTACGGCGCTACTTTTTTACCGCCTAAAAACTTCCAGACGATACAAATCGATATGAATATTGCTGAAGAAGTGGGTATTCATAAATTCGATATTCTGGCGCAAAGAGGTTTGTCTAAAATTACCGATACTTTAGAATTGATTCAGCGAAATCAACCTGAAGCTTTTGTGGAAGATATTGATGATATCCCGAAGTTTAAAAACGATCCTAAAATCAACAATCTGCTTAAAACCGGAGATTGTATGGGTGTTTTTTATGTGGAATCTCCTGCCATGCGAGGATTACTAACCAAACTGCAAACTCAGGATTATATGAATCTTGTAGCAGCAAGTTCGATTATTCGCCCAGGAATTTCTAGCGGCGGAATGAAAGAGGAGTACATCAAACGACATCGCGATCCTGCACGCAGAAAAGAAGGTCATCCTGTAATGTTAAAAATTATGGATGATACTTACGGGATTATGGTGTATCAGGAAGACGTGATGAAAGTAGCGCATCATTTCGCCGGATTGAGTTTTGATGATGCCGATGTTTTACGCCGTGGAATGAGTGGTAAGAAAACTTCAAAAGGACAAATGGAGAAAATTGAAGCGCAATTCCGTAGTAATTGTGAAGAAAAAGGATATTCCCTGCAAATTACCGATGAGGTTTGGGAACAGATTTCTTCGTTTGCCGGTTATGCGTTTCCTAAAGGACATTCAGCTTCCTATGCTGTAGAAAGTTACCAGAGTTTATATCTAAAAAAATATTTTCCGTTAGAATTTATGGTAGCTGTACTCAATAATGGCGGCGGATTTTATTCCGTAGAAACTTACATTCAGGAAATCAAAAACTGTGGAGGGAAAGTACACGCTCCTTGCATCAATAACAGTGATCATCCCAATACTATTTTCGGGACAGATATTTATCTTGGTTTTGGATATATTAAAGAACTGGAAACAAAAACTGTTCAGCAAATTCTAGAAAATCGGCAGTTTTTTGGTACATACAAATCCCTGAATGATTTTATTGATAGAATAGAAATTTCTATAGAACAGCTAAGAATTCTTTTAAAAGTAGGCGCTTTTCGATTTACCGGTAAGGATAAACATCAATTATTATGGGAAGCTTACTTCAGGAAAATAAAATCAAAAAAGAAAACCACACAGGCCGGTCTTTTCAAAATAGAACATAAAGAGTATGATTTGCCGCAATTTCGGTACTCCGCATTAATCGATGCTTATGATCACATGGAGTTACTTGGATTTCCGCTCTGTAGTTATTTTGATTTATTACTGGAGCCTGTAAGTAAATCTATGGGTGTGAGAGACCTGAGGAATTTTGTAGGAAAAGAAGTCTGCATCTACGGTAAATTAATTTGTACTAAGAATACCACCACAGTAAACGGTAAACAAATGTGCTTTGCTACTTTTTATGATATTAACTACGATATTTTTGATACGGTACAATTTCCAAATATAGTTGCAAAATATCCACTATATAATCAGGGAGTTTATTGTTGCGTTGGCAAGGTTGTGGACGAATTCGATTACCTTGCTATAGAAGCTAAAGCAATAACTTTCCAAAAAATTAAGGTAGATCCACGTTTAGTCTCTTCTCAGTTTAGTGCCTAATAATTATAAATAAATAAATATATCTCTATATCTGCTAAAACGTTTATTAACATCATGTTATGTTAAAATCGTGCATTTCGTCGATTAAATATGTATTTTAACTAATATTTATGTTTTATTTGTGATAACCAATAACGCCTAACCACTTCGAATTCATTTAGTAATCAACTATTCCCTAATTAATAGTTATTATGAAATTGATAAAATATGTGTTTTTCTTTATTGTATTAGGAAGTTATGGTCAAGCTATAACTGTAGATGATCTTGGCGTATCCAAAGAAGAATTGGTTGCCGGTTTACTAGATAATTCTTGTGTACAGATTACTAATGTATCACAGTCTGATAAGAAGGCGGTAGCCTATTTCAATAATAATTCTGGTGATTTTCCTATTTCTGAAGGAGTAATTATTCGCTCTGGGAAAGCTAAACTTACTGAAGGTCCTTATTCAGGGCAAAATCTAAGTACTCAAATTAATACAAATATAGATCCAGATCTTCAGGCTATCAATAATGCCTCTGGGCAAAGTACTAGAATTTCTGATGTTGCTTTTTTGCAATTTGAATTTATTCCGCTATCCGAAAAGTTTAGCTTCGATTTTATTTTCGCTAGTAACGAATATGGCCAGTGGCAATGTGCAAGTAGTGATGTTTTTGGTTTTTTACTTACCGAGGTAGCAACAGGCGAAACTCAGAATATAGCTGTAATCCCGGAAACTACAAAGCCTATTTCTGTTAGGACGATCAACGATTCTAATTTCAATGATAACTGTGAGAGCGATAATCCCGAGTATTTTGAGAGCTATCAGGTAGGTGCTGCTAACTCTGTTATCAATATGCGAGGGTACACTAAAGTGCTTACAGCTTCAGCTAAAATAAAGGCGGGTAAAAAATACCGTATCAAACTGGTGATTGGGGATAGTAACGATTCTAATTATGATAGTGCGATTTTGATTGCTGCGGGTAGTTTTAAAACAAATCTCGATTTAGGGGCAGATCGCCAGCTATGCTCAGGAACATTTACTCGATTAAATACAGGCTTAGAGGATTCTAGTTATCGGCACAAATGGTTTTTTCAAGATAAAGAAATTCCTAACGAAACCAATCATTATCTGGATGTTCGAAAACCAGGGAAATATAATGTAAGGGTAACAAAAGATGATAAGCAGTGCGACATTTCCGATCAAATTATTGTAGAAAACCTAAGTTATAAGGAACTTCCTGATTTGGTGGTTTGTGATAATGGTGATAAAGAGCAACTATTTAATCTTACCAAAAACGGACATGAGGAATTAGGCCTAAGCTCAGAACAGTATGATCTGGTTTATTTTAAAGATCGAGCGATTTCTACAAATCAAATTAGCGAAACAGATTTAGAAGCATTTAAAAGCGAGCCCGGTGAAACAATCGTAGTCAAGCTTAGAAGCAAGGAAACCGGAGAGTTTTGCAGCGCAGCCACTTCTTTTAAGTTGGCAGTAAATGGATCTATAAATTTAGAACTTCCTGAAGAAATTGTGGTCTGCGAACCACAAGGCAGTAATGTAGTTGATGTTTCTGAAATTGGTGATATAGTTTACGATCAGTTAGGGGAAGGGGCTTACCTTTTTAATATATTTAGATCTGCAGCTAATGCAGAGCTTGATCGTAATCCTGTTGCAGACCTCTCTAATTTTAGTATTTCTGGAAACACTTCAACTTTTCAGATTTTCGGTAAAGTAAGGGATACTTTAGTTGAAAATTGCTTTAGTATTTTTCCATTGAATGTAAGTTTGAAAGAACTTCCGCCGGTATCTAGATTAGAAAAAGTTGTAGAATGTTCCTCTTATATTCTACCGCCTATTGAGTTTGGAGACTACTATACCCAATCTGGAGGAGCAGGCCGGAAGTTGGAAGCAGGAGATGTGATTGAAGACTCTGGGACTTATTACATTTATAATACTTCATTTTCAGGGTGCTCTAACGAGTCGAGCTTTAAAGTGGAATTGATAGAGGATTATAAGTTGAATGACTATTACTGTGGTGATTTTGTTGTACCAACTCCTCCAGCAGGAGCGTTTTATGATGCGCCTGATGGACCAAACGGAACTGGAAAAGAAATTAGTGCAGGAACTGTCTTCACATCAGACTTTAGTATTTATTATTATGGAGAACTGGAAGATGGCACACTTTGTAAACAAGATAGATTTAATGTTGAAATTTTGTTGTTACCAAAAGTAGATAAGATAGATGATGTGGTGGTTTGCAATAGTTTTACGTTACCAGAACTTAACAATGGAACTTACTACACTGATGCTAATGGAAACGGAAAACGCTTACGTCCAGGGAATAGAATCAGTTCTACCAAAACGATATATATCTTTAATGATAATGGGGTTTGTAGCAATGAATCTTTATTTGAGATCACAATTCTTCCTAACTTCAATGACATTGTAGCTTGTGGAAGTTACACCTTGCCAGCAATTACCGTGGGTAATTATTTTGATGAATCTGGAAAGCGCTTAGCGCCTGGAACTGTTTTTACTGAAAGTACATCGGTGCTGTATTCAGCAGAAACGACAGATGGTTCAGATTGTGCAAAAGAGATTAAGTTTTCGATTAGCGTGAATCCAATTCCGGAGGTTAGTAGGCTTGATGATGCATTAGTATGTGTAGAGAATGGTTATATTTTACCAGAGATTACTAAAGGGAAATATTTTACAAAAGCCAATCGAAAAGGAAAGCAAATTTTGCCGGGCACCAAAATAATCAAGAGTCAGAGAATCTTTATTAATAATCTTCAAAATTCCTGTGCTAACGAAAGTTCTTTTGCTATCGAAGTTAGAAAGTTAGCACCAGTAGAGAATTTTATTGATGTTTATAAGTGCTTTGGGTATGAGTTGCCAAAATTACAATTCGGTAAATATTATACGGAACCTGATGCGCAGGGAGAAGAATTAGCAGCGGGTACTATTATTCAGCAAACGCAACGAATTTATATTTACAATGAGTGGAGTGATTTTGAATCGTGTACAAATGAAAAATTCTTTACAGTTTACATTGAGGGCGTTCGGGTAGATAGGCCAGAAGCTATTAATGCTTGCGATTCTTATATTCTCCCAAAGCTTAAAGAAGGTGCTTATTTTACCGAATCTGGAGGACAAGGAGATGAAATTAATCCTGGTACTGAAATTACTGAAAGTACAAGCTTGTATATTTATAAAAAAGCGGGAGTTCGTTTTGTCTGTGAGGACGAATATGAATTTAATATTAGGATTTCTAGAACTCCAATAGTTTCAGAAATGCCAGATATTGAGGTCTGCGGAAGTTATAAAGTTCCTACAAAATATTCAGCAACGAGTGCTGGCATTGCTTCTTCAGATTATGAAATGTACTATGCGACCGATCCTGAAGATCAAGATGCCATGCTGAAACCCGGAACTATCATTACACAACCGGGCACATATACTATTTATTTTAAAGCTCAATCTAAATTTAATGAAACCTGTTTTGACTATACTTCATTTAATGTGACGGTTTATCCTTTACAAGACTTAGAAGTAGAAAGAGAAGCAGTTTGTGTAAATATAGCGACGGGAGAAGTTGAGACTGGAGCATATTTTTATACGGGCCTCAATCCAAATGTTTTCGAAGTTGACTGGTTTTATAATAATAAATTAGTGCATACCGGTGTAGAGTTTGAGGCGATGCAACCTGGAGAATATATTATTAGAACAACAAAGATAGATGGTAAGATCGAAACTGGTTGTGGCTTTAAAGAAACTTCTGTTTTTGTAGAAGAGTCTGCCAAGCCAGAAATTTCGGTCACCGTATCAGAACCTTTTAAGGATGTTGCCGTAGTGAATGTTGAAGTGATAAATGGAAGGGGAGCTTATGTTTTTAGTATGGATGATGGCGAATTCCAAGAAGAAAATCAATTCTACGATGTTTCATCTGGATCACATATTATTAATGTAAAAGGAAAATTAGGCTATTGTGGTTTAACATCTCAATTAATAAACGTGCTTAAGCATCCTAAATTTTTCACTCCAAATAGTGATGGTTATAATGATGTCTGGAATATTGCTGAGTTAAAAACACATCCTGAAGCCGAGGTTCATATTTACGATCGCTACGGAGCATATATCACTAAAATTAAACCTGCTGTGGGAGGTTGGGATGGATCGAAAGAAGGAGGTCACATGCCTTCTAATGATTATTGGTTTCAGGTTAATTTCAAGCAGGATGGTAGGCAGATAACTTATAAGTCTCATTTTGCCCTAAAGCGATAATAATTTTTTCCGTAGTAATATTCATTGCAATTTATTAGAAATAAAAAAAGCCCGCTAAAATTAGCGGGCTTCTTAAAGGTGGTGCCTCCAGGAATCGAACCAGGGACACAAGGATTTTCAGTCCTTTGCTCTACCAACTGAGCTAAGGCACCAGTTGCTTTTCGAAAGCGGTTGCAAATATATGTTCAATTTTAGGAACTCACAAAACTTTTTTACAAAAAATGCTTTCGTACCTTAGCATTTTTCAAAATTGAACTATGAATTTGGTTATTGATTTAGGGAATACTTTTGCGAAAATGGCTGTTTTTCAAAATGATAAGTCGATGGCGCTTTTTAAAGTTTTGAAGTCAGAAAAAAATAAAAAAATTCAAAAAATTTTTGAAGAGTACCCGCAAATTGAATTTTCTATTCTTTCTAGCGTCCTAAATGATGATCGCTTGCTGATAGATTTTCTTAAAGAAAAAAGTATTTTGGTCTATCTGGATCAAAAAACAAAAGTTCCTTTCCGTAATAAATATAGTTCTCCAGAAACTTTAGGGAAGGATCGTATCGCCTTGGCAGCTGCAGCGGTTTGTGCTTTTCCAGAAAATAACGCTTTAATTATCGATGCGGGAACATGTGTAACTTATGATCTCGTAGATCATGAATCTCAGTATCTGGGAGGGGGAATTTCCCCTGGTTTACAAATGAGATTTAATGCCGTACATAAGTTTACAGAAAAATTACCGTTAATACATGCAGATAGTAACCATCTAAAATTGGTGGGTAGCTCTACAGAAGAAAGTATAAAAAGCGGGATTTGTTTTGGTTTTGCTGCAGAAATTGACGGAATGATTTCCAGTTACAAATCAGAATTTAAAGATTTAACAGTTATTTTGACGGGTGGTGATAGTCTATTTTTGTCAAAGCGACTAAAAAATAGCATATTTGCGAACTCAAATTTTCTTTTAGAGGGTTTAAACCACATTTTAGAATTTAACAAAAATCAATGATTAAACGATTTATAGTAATCGTAGCTTTATTTTCTGCTTTTTGGGCCGAGGCTCAGGAAAATACTACTTCGCCATATTCTTACTATGGTGTTGGATTAACTAACTTTAAAGGTACTGTCGAGAATAGGGCTATGGGAGGTCTTAGTACATTTTCGGATAGTATTCACATGAATCTTACCAATCCTGCCGGTTATGCTAGGCTGGCAAGAACCGTTTACACTGTTGGCGGTAGTGCCGAATCTACAAAACAGGAAACCGCTAGCGCCGAGGATCGTGCCAAAAATGTATCTCTAGATTATTTAGGTTTGGGAATACCGATAGGTCGATTTGGTTTTGGTTTAGGTGTGATTCCATATTCTTCGGTAGGATACCGCATTTTTGATGTTGACGAAGATGGAGCCAGTAGACTAAGAGGTCGCGGGGGCATGAACAAGGTTTTTCTTTCCGCAGCTTATGCTATAAGTAGAGATCTTAGTGTTGGTGTGAATGCTGATTATAATTTTGGTAATATTCAACATAGAAGAACAGTTCTTAGAGACGGGATTCAATATGGAACAAGGGATATAGATCGATCAGATATATCGGGATTTAATTTCAATTTTGGAGTGGATTATCAAACTAAGTTAGAAAGTGGTTTGAAATTACACGCATCTGCTGTTTATACTCCAGAAGCGGATATCACTACAGATAGCTATCGAGAAATTGCTAGTGTTTTATTTACAGCAAATGGAGAAACTCCTTTCAATGTTAAAAGTTTTGATGTGGAATCTCAAGATATTACACTGCCATCTAAAGCAACTATAGGCTTAGGGATTGGTAGACCTAATAAATGGTTTTTAGGAGGAGAGTATTCAGCATTTGGAAGTATACCAGAAATTTCGGTTTTTAGTACTCCGGTAAACGATGTAGAATATAATGATGGTAATGCTTATCGATTGGGTGGATATTTTGTACCGGAGTATAGTTCGCTTACAAGTTACTTAAGTCGAGTAGTTTATCGATTAGGAGGTCGTTTTGAGGAAACAGGTTTGCAACTTAATGGAGAATCGATAGATGAGTTTGGCATATCTTTTGGATTAGGTTTACCGATTGGAGGAGATTTCTCTAATCTTAATCTGGGACTGGAGTATGGTCAGCGCGGTACAACAAGTTCAGGTCTAGTGCAAGAGAATTTTTTTAAATTATCAATTGGTTTATCTTTGAATGACCAATGGTTCGTAAAGAGAAAGTTTAATTAACCATAACAAACAACAAGATGAAAGCGAGATTTATAGTATTATTATCGGCGGTAATGCTTGGGTCGGGAGCCTATGCTCAAGATTGTACAACTACTGCAGCTTTAGCTTATGATGATGCTAAAGCAAAAAATTATGATGCGGCATACGAGCCGTTAATGACAGTAAAAAAAGATTGTCCAGATTATAGTTTAGCAACATTTCAGTACCTAGAAAGAGTATTGAAGTATAAAATAGAAAATGCATCTGGTGACGAGAAAACAAAATACATCAACGAACTAGTTGATACTTACAAAGAACGTCTTCAAAATTACCCCGAAAAGACTAAAAAAGGAGATGTTTATACAGATATAGCACTTTTAAAGTTTACCCATAAAATCGGTTCAACCGAAGAAAGATGGGAAGCTTTTGATAAAGCTTATGTTGAAGATAAAGAGAACTTCACAAGCCCTAAAGGTCTTTACGCATATTTTGATCTAATGGTAAATATGCAGGATTCTGGAGACCGTGAATTGCAAGATGTTTTTGATATTTACGATAGGGTAATGTCAAAAATTGATGAAGAAGAAATTTACGAAGCGGAGCGTTTGCAATCTTTAATTGAAAAGCAAGATGCTGGAGAAGATTTAACTTCTAAAGAGCAAAAGACAGCGCAGATTGCAGAGCAGAGATTGACCAATTTTAATGCTGTAAAAGGAGCTTTAAATACTAAATTGGGAGTTCGTGCGGACTGTGATAACTTAGTTCCTATTTATGAGAAAGATTTTGAAGCTAAAAAAGAAGATGTGGCTTGGTTAAAAAATGCTAACGCTCGTCTTTCAGCAAAAGATTGTGAAGATCCATTGTTTTTCAAAATTTCTGAAGCACTTCACGAATTAGAGCCTTCTGCTGCTTCTGCTTACTCTTTAGGTCAATTGGCTGAAGCTGATGGTGAAAGAGCTAAAGCATTAGAATACTATAATGAGGCTGCTGAGTTAGAAGAAGATCCTGCTGATAAAGCAAAAATTTATTACAGAATTGGTAAAAACTACCAAAATTCTGGAAGCTTTTCTCAGGCAAGAAACTTTTACAAGAAAACAGTTAACGCAAAGCCTTCTTACGGTAGAGCTTATTTGAATATTGCTAGTATGTATGCAGAAAGTGCAAATAGCTGTGGTGATAATGCTTTCAATAAAAGAGCAGTATACTGGTTGGCAGCCGAATATGTAGCTAAAGCTGGTAGAGTAGATCCATCGCTTTCTAAACATGCAAATGCAACAGTTGCGGCTTATAACGGTCGTGCTCCACAAAAAGCTGATGTATTCCAGGAAGGGAAAAAAGCAGGAGAGGCTATCCAAATTGGTTGTTGGATAGGGGAAACTGTTCGTATCCCTCAATTATAATATGAGAATCACATATCGTGAAATAATACAAGGCATTGTCACGCTAATAGGCGTGACAATGCTTTTTTCATGTGAAGGTAATCTGAATGAAGTTAGAGCGCTTCAGAATCCGGCAGATGCCCCTCGAGGTATAGCTAAAGGAATTATGCTGAAGTACACTGATTCTGGTAAAGTGGTAGCCACTTTAAAGAGTAAGAAGATGTTAGATTACCAAAATAAAAACTTTCCTTATCGTGAATTTCCAGATGGACTGGATATAGAATTTTACGACGAGGACGATAAAAAAAGTACGGTTACTGCAGATTACGGTATTATTTACGATAAAACCGGTTTAATTGATCTTAGAGGAAATGTGGTGATCTTTACAGCGGATAGTACAATTCTGGAAGGAAATCAGCTATACTGGGATCAAAACCAAAGTTGGGTTTTTACCGACCGTGCAAATCAAATTAAATTTCCAGACGGTTCTTTTAATGAAGGAATGGGTTTTGATTCTAATCAAAAATTCGATAAATTCAACTTTAGGACTAATAACGGAATTCAAAACATAGACGAGTCAGAGAAATGACAAAATATTTCAGATATTTCGAGTACGCATATTTAGTAATTGGAGCATTTTTCATCTTCGAGACATTCGCCATTTGGGATGCTGAACGCAGCCGAGCCTATGTTTTTATATTCCTGGCCGCAATGGCTATTTTCATGTTTTTTTTCAAAAGAAATTTCCGAAGGAAACTAGAAAAGAGACAAAATCATAAAAAATAATGAGTGCAGAAGTCATTATCATTATTTTATCCTTATTACTTTCCGCGTTTTTTTCCGGTATGGAAATCGCTTACGTCTCTTCCAATAAAATATATATTGAAATTGAGAAGCTTCAAAACGACTTCTTAGCGAAAGTTTTAAAGCGTCTAACCAAAAAACCATCTAAATTTATAGCAGCCATGCTTGTTGGGAACAACATTGCGCTTGTGGTTTACGGTTTTTATATGGGAGATCTAATCATGGAGTGGTTAGTAGGTATGCAGCCACTAGATAATGCGATCCTCAATTACATAGTGACCGATTTAAGTTTATTTACCCAAACACTTCTTTCTACGCTTCTAATATTAGTTACAGCCGAATTTTTACCCAAAGTTTTCTTTCAGATTTACGCGAATTCGATGCTGAAGTTTTTTGCGGTACCTGCATATCTTTTTTATCTAATATTCAGTTTTATTTCTTCCTTTGTGATTTGGATTTCAGATATGATCCTGAAACGTTTCTTTAAAACCGATGGGGATGAGGTACAATTAGCATTCAGTAAAATTGAGCTTGGTAATTTTATTAGCGAGCAGATGGAAACTGTTGAAGAAGAAGATGAAGTCGACTCCGAAATTCAGATATTTCAGAATGCGCTTCAATTTGCCGACATAAAGGCAAGAGAGGTAATGATTCCCAGAACAGAAATTATTGCAGTAAATCAAGATGAAGCCCCGGGGGATTTAGTGAAGACATTTACAGAAACCGGACTTTCGAAAATATTGATTTATAATGAAACCATAGACGATATTATAGGTTACGTGCACTCATTTGAATTATTTAAAAAGCCGGCGTCTATAAAGTCTATTTTGCTACCTGTTATTTTTGTTCCTGAAACCATGTGGGTTAAGGATGTGCTTAACGTTTTAATTAAAAAGCGAAAAAGTATCGCAGTTGTTATTGATGAGTACGGAGGTACAAGTGGGATGATGACCATCGAAGATATTGTAGAAGAGCTTTTTGGAGAGATAGAAGATGAACACGATTCTGCAATTTTGGTTGAAGAAAAATTAGGTGAAGATCATTATAAATTTTCAGCAAGAGCTGAAGTAGATTATATTAACGAAACTTACCGATTAAATATTCCTACCGGTGAAAATTATGAAACCTTAGGAGGTTTTATAGTTAATCATACCGAAGAGATTCCGCAGCAAAACGAGGTAGTTCGAATAGATGAATTCGAATTAACCATCCTCGATGTCTCCAACACAAAAATCGATCTTGTAGCGCTTAAAATCAAGCCGGAAGATTAAAGCGTTAAAAAGTTAAGTTTTTGCTAATTATAAGTTTCATAATTAGGCTAAAAACACTATTTTCGCCCACTATATTTGATAAAAATTATTTAGAATGGCAGTATTACAGAATATTAGGCAGAAGTCTGCTTTAATTATTGTGGTTATTGGGTTTGCATTATTTGCCTTCCTTATTCCTAGTATCCTGAAGAACGGTGGTTTTTCTGCAAAGGATAACTCCATAGCTACTGTGAATGGTGAGGATATCGCGAGAGAAGATTTCGCACGCCAGGTAGAAGCTTATCAGCAAAATATGCGTGGTAATATTTCAACTACTCAGGCTGTTAACCGTGTTTGGGAACAACAATTAAATCAAATTATTGTTGAAGAGCAAGTAGAAGAACTTGGGATTAGAGCCGAGCAGGCACAAGTAAGACAAATGATGAGAGCTCAAATGTCTAACAATCCTCAGTTTACTAACGAAGCTGGTATGTTCGATGAGAATCGAGTAAAGGAATATGTGGCAAGTATAAAACAAACTTCCCCACAAATGTACCAGCAGTGGTTAAGCTACGAAGATGGTCTTTCTGAATCTGCTGCGCAGAATATTTACGCAAATATGATTCGTACAGGTGTTGGTGCAACGCTTACCGAAGGAAAACAAGCATACCTTTTACAAAATAATACAATGGATCTGCGTTATGTGCAGGTTCCTTATTCTTCAATTTCAGATGAGGATGTTGATGTTTCTAAAGATGAAATTAAAGAATATGTAAATAATCATAAAGCGAAGTTTGAAACTGAAGCTGCAAGAAATATTCAATATGTAATTTTTAATGAAGAAGCTTCTCCAGAAGATAAAGAAGAAGCTAAATCTTCATTAAGTGCATTATTAGAAGATAGAGTAGAATATAACTCAGTTTCTAAATCTAATGACACTATTGAAGGTTTCAATAGAACTTCAGATGATCAGGAATTTGTAAATTCAAATTCAGATCTAACACAACCAGTAGCCTTCAAGTTCAAAAATCAGTTACCAAAGAAATTTGCAGACGATTTATTCAATCTTGAAAAAGGAGAAGTTTACGGTCCTTATGAAGAAAACGGATATTGGAAGTTAAGTAAGTTGGTAGAAACTAAGCAGATTCCAGATTCTGTAAAAGCAAGTCATATTTTATTAGGTTACCAGGGAGCGCAAGCTGGTGGCGCCCGTACTGAAGCTGCTGCAAAACAATTGGCAGATAGTTTAGCGGGTGTAGTAAAAAGCGATAAATCTAAAATGGCAGAATTGGCAACAGAATTTTCAGATGATCCTTCTGCAGCTCAAAATTCTGGTGATCTTGGTTATTTTGGACCAGGAATGATGGTGCCGGCATTTGATGATTTTGTACTAAATAATAGTGAAGGCACTGTAGGTGTTGTAGAAACAGATTTTGGATATCACGTTATTTATATCGAAGAGCAAACAGAAAAAGAAAAAGCTGTTAAGATTGCAACAGTGGCTAGAGAAATCGAAGCAACTGAAGCAACTAGAAATAGCCTTTTTAACGAAGTAACTAAATTCGAGATTGCTGCTGGTGAAGGCGATTTTACAGAAAAGGCAAAAGCTGCAGATTATAGGATTCGTACTGTACGTGATGTAAAAGCACTTGATGAAAATATTCCTGGTGTAGGACAACAACGTCGTGTTGTGCAATGGGCTTTTGAAGATGATGCTAAAGTTGGTGATGTAAAACGTTTTGATACACCAACTGGATATATTGTCGCTCAAATTACTACCAAGAAGAAAAAAGGATTAATGAGTCCTGAAGATGCTTCTTCAGAGGTTATTCCTGTGCTTACAAAGCAGAAAAAAGCAAAACTTATTCAGGATAAAATTTCAGGAACTAGTGTAGATCAGGTTGCTGAAAATCAGGATAAAATTGTACAAACTGCTAGCGCTGTAAACTTAAGTTCTCCAACACTTGCAGGAGCAGGTAGCGAACCAGAAGTTGTAGGTGCAGTTTACGCTTTAAAAGTAGGCGAAACCAGTAAACCAATTGTTGGTGATAAAGGAGTTTATGTTGTTGAATTAGTAAGTAAGAGCGAAGCTCCAGAGCTTGATTCTTACAAACCATTCTCCCAACAAGAAACAAATAATCGTCGCCAGATGGCGAATAGTAGAGCTTTTGAAGCTTTAAAAGCAAAAGCTGATATTGAAGATAATAGAGCTAAATTCTACTAGAATTTAGATTATTGTATATCAAAAAGCCGCTCATTGAGCGGCTTTTTTAGTTTATATACGAGAAACTTTTCTTGTTTTAATCTCCAAAATTATAGGATCAAATCTTCGTAAGCAATTAATACATTGTATCCTTTTTCTTCAAAATAGGCTTTAGGATCATTTTTACTGGTAACCATCACAAAATCTCCACCCCAGGCTCCTAAGCTTTTTATACTTCCTTCAAAATCCGGAAATAATTTCGTTTTTACCTTTGGTAGGTTAATCGCCTTAGAAATTAAACTTTCATGAATATTCAACAACAACTCAAATTCGGCTAAAGTCTCGCATTTTAAGAGTTGCTGAGTAATATTGGATACTTTTTCAACTAAAACTTTTTGATGAGTTTCTGTTTGATTTCTATAATGAGCTATGGCTTCTCTGCTATTTTGCTTTTGGTTTAAATAAACAAAGTATATATTTTCAGTAAAATCAGGGGTGAAAGTTGCTTTTAATGATTTTTGAGACTCATGAGTGCGCTCGTAAGTAATTGGTCCTTCAGCCTGAGCGCAGGCGATGTCGTATCCACTTCCTTTAAATGTTTTTTCTAGTAATTGGTATGCATCGATTTCTAACCATTGCGCAATATTGTTGATTAAGGTAGAAGAAGTTCCTAATCCCCAATTACGATCAAACTCTAGCTCTGTAGTAATGTCGTATCCTTCGAATAGGTTTTTTCCTGAAAGTGCTTCAGCAGCAGTTAAAATTTGAATACAGCGCTTTGAAATTTCAGCATCATTTTCTGAATTTTGAGTTTCTGAAGTAGATTTGATTCCGAAAGAAGTTTTTTCAAATTGGTCCTGAAACCAAACTTTTCCATCTTCATCCTTACTTACCCAATTTATTAATCCTGAAGTATTCTCTTTAACCTCTAAATATTGGCCTTTTTTGGTGGGAAGGCAAAAAGCCTGAGCGCCATCTAAAACGGCATATTCCGCAGTAATTAGAAGTTTTCCGTGACTATAGAATCTCATTTTCTCAGTTTTTCTAATTGCGTAGCAACATCGCTGTGTGAAACTACATTAGTTTTATAGTATTCGATCAAACTTGCTTTTTCCTCTAAAGTCGCATTGTGCTGATTAAGAATATTCATCAAGTGCATTTTCATGTGACCTTTTTGAATTCCTGTTGTAATTAGGGATTTCACGGCTGCAAAATTTTGTGCTAGTCCGGCCACAGCTACAATTTCCATAAGTTTTCTAGCATTAGGTTGTCCTAATACATCCATTGCAAGTTTTACAAGGGGATGTAGGCTGGTTAAACCGCCAACGGTTCCCAAAGCCAACGGAACTTCAATCCAGAATCTAAAGATTCCGTCTTCAATTTTAGCATGCGTCAAACTTGAATATTGGCCATCTTTAGAAGCGTAGGCGTGTACTCCGGCTTCAATGGCTCTAAAGTCATTTCCGGTCGCTAGCACAACGGCATCGATACCATTCATAATCCCTTTATTGTGAGTCACAGCTCTAAAAGGTTCAGTTTCGGCAATTTTTACCGCTCTTATAAATTTTTCAGCAAAATCTTCTCCACTAAAATTCGGGTCTTCAGAAAGTTCCTTTAAAGAACAGGTAACTTCAGCTCTAACAATACATTCTGGAACATAATTGGAAAGAATACTCATCACAATTTCAATATTGCGTTCTTCAGTATTAAAATCTTCCCAGGTTGAAGCTTCTTTTTCCAGAACTTCAGTAAATTTTTCCAGACAACTATTTATAAAGTTGGCGCCCATGCTATCTACCGTCTCAAAGTTGCAATGCAGCTGGTAGTAATTCTCAACTTCAGTAGTGCGTTCTCTAAGCTCGATACTTTTAATACCTCCGCCACGCTTTTCCATATTTTTGGTTAGAGGAGCAGCGGCTGCTCTAAGTTTAGGCTCTAATTCGTTAAAAAAGAGCTCTAATTTTTCTTCGCTTCCTCTATAAATAAAATGAACCTGTCCCACCTTTATGGTGTCGATCACTTCGGTTTTAAATCCGCCACGACTTCCCCAAAACTTGGCCGCTTTACTGGCCGCTGCGATTACCGAACTTTCTTCGATAGCCATAGGGATAGCAAACAGTTCGTTATTGATCAGAAAATTTGGCGCAATCCCAAAAGGTAAATAGTAATTAGAGATCGTATTTTCTGTAAATTCTTCGTGTAATTTTTGTAGTTTCTCGTCTTTATTCCAGTACTGTTTTAAAACTACAACAGCTTTTGGATCATCATTCAGATAGGTTTTAGACAACCATTTAATCTTTTCTTCCTTACTCAGCTTTGAAAAGCCAGAAATTGGTTCCTTCATGAAATTTAATAATAGTTCTTTTGCAAAGATACAATTGTTATTTGGTTGTCGATAACGCTTTCATTTTAGAAAGCTGTTTGGCAATTTTGAAGTTTGCTTTAACAAATTGTTGTATTTAACACGAGTTGGAGCGGCTTTTTCAGCAAATTTTAGTAAACTTGGCCTGCAATAAAATTTTGAAAAAATTTAATGAGGTTCTCTAAAATCTTAGTTCTGCTTATGACGATGGCAGCATCTGTTGCGACTTCCCAGGAAAAGAAAATTACGCTCGAAGAAATATGGAGCGGGAAGTTTAGTCAGCAACATCTACAATCCCTACAATCTTTAAAAAATGGTGTCGAATACGTGGTGTTAAATCACGATCCAGATTCTGGAAATACTAGTATCGACGTGTACAGTTATAAAACTGGCGAAAAAACTCGAACCTTAGTTGATACCAAAAACCTGGAAGCTTTAAAGAGTTTCCAAGATTTTAGTTTAAGTGATGATGAAACTGAAATTTTGCTTGCTACAGCGCCACAACCTATCTATCGTAGATCATCTAAGGCGATATTCTATATTTACGATGTAAATTCTAAAGATCTTACTAAGCTTAGCGATAAGAAAGTTCAGGAGCCTACTTTTTCTCCCGATAATTCTAAGCTAGCCTATGTTTTTGAAAACAACATCTATGTTTATGATGTTGAAGGAAAAACGGAAAAGCAGATTACGCAAGACGGTAAAATAAATAGTATTATTAACGGTGTTACCGATTGGGTTTACGAAGAAGAACTTGGTTTTGTATGAGCTTTTCAATGGAATAAAAAGGGCGATAAAATTGCGTTTTTAAGATTTGATGAAGCTGAAGTTCCAGAGTTTTCTATGGATATCTTCGGAAGTGATCTTTATCCAAGTGAACAAACCTTTAAATACCCGAAAGCTGGTGAAGCGAATTCTGAGGTTTCTTTGCAGATGTACGATGTAGCTTCAGAAGCAACTGAAGAAATAAAGCTAGGGGATTATAGCGATTTTTATATTCCGCGTATAAAATGGACCAATAGAGATTACGTTTTGAGCGTTCAGGTGTTAAATAGACATCAGGATCAATTAGATCTTATTTTTGTAAATGCAGAAGACAATTCTGCTAGAATTGTGCTTACTGAAAAAGATGATGCTTATGTTGATGTTACCGATAATCTTACTTTTTTAGAAGATCATAGTTTTATATGGACAAGCGAGCGCGACGGTTATAACCATATTTATCTCTATGATGAAAATGGAAAATTGAAAAACAAGGTGACCGATGGAAATTGGGAAGTAACCAATTATTATGGTTATGATAAAAAAAGAAATCGGCTATTTTACCAAAGCACAGAAAACGGAAGTGTAAATCGTGATGTATATTCGATTAAAACTAACGGAAAAAGCAAAAAGCGACTTACTGAAAAAACCGGAACCAATAATGCTGATTTTAGTACTGACTTTACCTATTTTATAAATGCATTTACCAATACCGAAACGCCTATGGTATATACACTTCATCAGGCTAAAAACGGTAAACTGGTAAGGCAAATTAAAGATAACGTGGAACTACTAGAAGTAGAAAAGCCGTATCATTTTTCGCCGAAAGAATTATCTACGATTCCTGTTAACGGAAACGAGTTAAATATGTGGACGATTAAACCTTCAGATTTTGATACATCGAAGAAGTATCCCCTGTTGATGTTTCAATATTCTGGGCCGGGATCACAATCGGTTTCCAACACCTACTTCAATACTAATGATTATTGGTATCAGCTTTTAGCCGATCAAGGCTACATCATCGTTTGTATAGATGGTAGAGGGACTGGTTTTAAAGGAGCCGAATTCAAGAAGGTCACACAAAACGAACTTGGAAAACACGAATTAGAAGATCAAATCGCCGCTGCAAAGCAACTTGGTCAGCTGAATTATATTGATGCTGACCGAATCGGAATTTGGGGTTGGAGTTTTGGTGGTTTTATGGCATCTAATGCGATTTTAAAAGGCAACGATACTTTCAGTATGGCAATAGCTGTGGCGCCGGTAACCAGCTGGCGTTTTTACGATACCATCTATACCGAACGCTTTATGACGACTCCGCAGGAAAATGCTTCTGGTTACGATGAAAATTCACCTATAAATCATGTAGATAAATTGAAAGGCGACTTTCTAATTGTTCATGGTGGTGGCGATGATAACGTACATTTGCAAAACACCATGCGAATGGTAGAAGCGCTTATCCAGGCGAATAAACAGTTCGATTGGGCAATTTACCCCGATAAAAATCACGGGATATACGGTGGCAACACCAGATTGCACTTATATACAAAAATGACAAACTTTATTAAAGAACACCTTTAATTTACAAAAACACAACCGAAAATCATGGCAAATACTGCACCCCCAGCTAATCAAAAAGAATTATTTGGACATCCGGTAGGATTATATATTTTATTTTTTACTGAATTATGGGAGCGTTTCTCTTATTACGGAATGCGCGCTCTATTTGTTTTATACCTTGTGGCTGAAACAACTTCTGATAATCCAGGATTTGGATGGACTAATTCTGAGGCTTTAAGTTTATATAGCTGGTATACAATGTTAGTATATGTAGTATCCATACCAGGTGGTTGGGTAGCCGATAAATTTTTGGGCCAAAAGAAAACAGTCTTAATTGGTGGAATCTTGCTTTGTATTGGGCACGGTATATTGGCATTCGAATCTGAAACTTCTTTTTATATTGGCTGTTTATTCGTTATTCTCGGTGTAGGTGGATTAAAGCCAAACATATCTTCAATGGTAGGTGGCTTATATAAACAAGGCGATGAGCGTAGAGACCTTGGTTTCTATATTTTCTATATGGGAATTAATATTGGTGGTTTCCTTGCACCAATTGCTTGTGGATTTTTAGCTGAATATTACGGATGGCACTGGGGATTTGGTCTTGCAGCTATCGGGATGCTTTTAGGGCAGATTGTTTACATGATGGGGCAAAAACACTTAGCACATGTTGGGAATTTAATTTCCAGAAAGAACGAAGCAGATCGTGCAATTTTAGATAAACCTTTAACTTCAATAGAAAAAGATAGAGTAAAAGTATTACTGCTTTCATTCTTATTGATAATTCTCTTTTGGGCCGCCTTCGAGCAAGCAGGAGGATTAATGAATCTTTATGCAGCAGAGAAAGTAGATAGAACTATTTTAGGAATGGAAATTCCGGCTTCTGTATTTCAATCTGTAAATTCATTCTTTATTATCACTTTAGCTACGCTAGTAGGAAGTTTTTGGTATAAATGGAAACAAAAAGGTAAAGAGTCATCTTCGATCTTTAAGATGGCAATAGGTTTAATTATCATGGCCTTAGGTTTTAGCTTTATGAGTGCAGCATCTGTACAGTATCAGGAAACTGGTTCTTCGGGAATGTACTGGTTAATATTGGCTTATTTATTTCATACTATTGGTGAGCTTTGTGCATCGCCGGTTTCACTCTCATTTATTACAAAGCTTGCGCCTGTAAAATATGCTTCAATAATAATGGGTATGTATTGGGCAGCGACAGGATTAGGTAATAAAGTAGCGGGTCTTATTGGGCAATACGCACAAGATCTTGGAGAGTTTGAAACCTTCACCGGTATTGCGATTATCTGGACATTAATTGGATTATTAGTAATAGCAGTATTAAAGCCACTAAAGCGTCTAACCCATGGTGCAGAGGATTCGAAGATGGAAGACGGTATTCCTCAGGAAACTACGATAGAGTAAGTTTTTAAAGTAATTAATAAAAAAACGTTCTGTAAAAGGAACGTTTTTTGTTATTATAAAAGAAAATTTTGAAAATGAAAAAACTATTTTTTATAGCCTTAATGATTCTTGGAATCACTGCGCATGCGCAGCAGGAGAATGTCGAGATCAACTGGATGACGATGAACGAGGCTTTGGCTGCACAAACAGAAGCGCCTAAAAATATCATTATGGATGCGTATACGGTTTGGTGCGGTCCCTGTAAAATGTTGGACAAAAACACTTTTGGGCATCCCCAGGTAGCGCAGTTTATTAACGAAAATTACTATCCGGTAAAGTTTAATGCTGAAGGAGACCAAGAAATCAACTACAAGAACAAGGCTTTTAGTAATCCGCAGTACGATCCAGAATTAAAAGCGAGAAGGAATAGTCCGCATGAGTTTGCAAGAGCTTTAAAAATTACGGGATATCCAAGTATCGTATTTTTTGATGAGCAAGGCGAATTAATAGCGCCACTCACAGGATATCGTTCGCCAGAGCAAATCGAAATTTTTCTAAAAATCTTCGCAAAAGATGAGTATAAGAATTTAACTTCAGAAAAAGCCTGGAAAGAATACAATGAAAACTTCAAACCTACGTTTACAAAGTAAGTGTTAGTTGTATCATAAACAATAGTTTGTGGTTAGTAGTTAAAAGCTCCCTTTTTGCCAGTGTGGTAGAAAGGGATTTTTTTATTGGCGCAGGTTGCTCTCCAAAGTTGAATAAAACTCTGGTAATTGCTAGCATCAGCCATTATCATAGGTGGATCTAAAACTTCAATAACCCGCTTTAAATTTACTTTTGGAGAATTCGAGAGTAATAGGATATCTGGATTAAATTTAGGGAAATTATAAAGCCCGGTGCTATCGATTAGCAATATTCGTTTTTCTTTCAGAAGATAAAAATTCTGTAGTTTATGAACTTCAATATTCGAGATTTTTTCATGCAGTTTGAAGTTTTTCAAATACTGCCAATTCGTATCTTTTTCATTATTTCCATAGAGAGTCAAATTCTGCGATTTCTTTTCAGCAATTACAGTGCTACCCGATTTATTCAGAATAAAAAATTCTTCGGAAGAATGCTCAAATTGTTCAAAAAGCATACTTATTTGAAATAATATAATTCCGCAGAAAACATAAAAGATGTATTTTTTCTTTTTATGCTGAAGTGCAAAAAAGGTACTCAAAATAATTCCGAATAGAAAAATTACCGCAGGAACACTAAGATTAATTTCTCTAATAATGAAAGTTTCCTGGCTGGCAATCCATGAGATGTATTGGTTTAGTTTTTCAATTAGAAAAGAATATAGGTCGATCAGCATTTTAGGAAGTATGCCAAAAACACTCAATATTAAAATGAATATTCCTGAAATTAATAAAACTCCCAAGCCGGGAAGGATGACGATATTGGTGAGCAAAAATAAGCCCGGGAATTGATGAAAATAGAAAAGACTCAACGGTAAAACACCAATTTGTGCACAAATGCTCACCGTTAATGTTTGGTACAATAGTCGGATGAGCTTGTTATTCGGATACCAGAGTTTGTTGAATTTTGGTTGAAATAAAGCGATGCTGAAAACCGCAGCAAAACTCAGTTGAAAACCTACCTGAAATACATAGAATGGATTGATAAGTATGAGAACGAAAAATGCGGAGAAGAGCGTGTTTAGTAAGTTTACCTTTCGGTTAATCTGCAATCCGAAAGCAATCAGGCTAAACATCAAAGAAGCTCTAACTACCGATGCTGAAAATCCCGTTAGTATAGCAAATCCCCAAATACCTGCTAAGGTGAGTAGAAATTTCAGCCATTTTAATTGACGAATCGGTTTTAAGATGAAGTTGAGTAGCAATAATACAATCCCAACGTGCAATCCTGAAACAGCCAGAATATGAATCGCACCCGCCGAGGCATATTTGCTGTAAATTTCATTTGAGATTGAAGTACGATCGCCTAAAATTAAAGCTTTTATTACGGCTAGCTCCTCTTTTTCAAACCCCGAGGAATTTAGGCTTTTTAATAATCTAGTTCTGGGGTTTTCTATAAAAGAAGTTTCGAGGTTTTTGCTGAATAATATTTGATCTTCGGAAAGTTGAATTTGATGAAATATTCCTTGAAATTTCATGTATTCTGAATAATCAAATTGATGCGGATTTAAAGGAGATTTTATAGGTTTAACTGATGCCGGAATTATTAGTTGCTGCCCAACTTCAATTTCAGATTGTAAAGGAACAGCAATTAGAATGTTGCCTTTCACAGCTGCCTTTAAAGTATTTTCACTAGAGATGATGTGATCAACTTCAGCAATAAATCTTTTTTGAAAGTTTGGTTTTAGTTCTTCTTTCAGTTTTATGCTTAACAAATCATTTTCAGAAGTAATAAAATGCGAAAAATAATTATGCTGATTTTCGGGGAATTTTAGTTGATATGAAATGCTTCCGAAGAGAAATAATAAAACGTAACAGCAAACGCCAAAATAACTTTTCTGGTAGAGTTGTCTTGCAGATCTAAAAAATGAAAGCAGGAAAAAGAGAATTGTAATTCCTGCTGAAATAAGGAAATACGAGAGCGCTATTTGTGTATAATGCGCAGTCAAAATCCCGCATAAAACTGCAATCGAAAATTTAAGAATCTTGATATTGGTATAACCCATCTTTCTGATAATTAGAAAGTAGGGTCAGTTTAAAAATAATAAAATTTCTAAATTTGGCGAAATTTGTTTATTAAATCACTCGCCGCGCCATTACAAACGTATTGTTCCAGTAATTTTCTGAAAGTTTACTAATCACCACACCCAAAGAAGTTGTTGAATGGATAAAAAGGATGTCACCTTGTGAGATATCGACGACCATCCCAACATGATTTATCACCTTTTTATTTTTGTTAGTTTCGAAAAACAAGAGATCGCCAACCGTAACATCTTTTAAATACAAACGCTCGCCTTGAAGAGACATGGCCCGAGACGTTCTTGGTAATTGAATGTCGTTTTCCTGAAAAGAAACATATAAAAGGCCAGAGCAATCCATCCCACGTTTTGTTGTACCGCCGTATTTGTATTTGGTACCCTCAAAACCAATCGCATAATTTACAATATCATATACGCGCTCGTCTTTTGGTTTTATGGTGTTGTTGCGTTTGGTAACTTCAGGATTATAATGTCTGGTTTTTTTAGTTCTAACTTCCTTTTTAGTAGTGACTACTTTGGGTTTAGAACTTCCGCAGGAGCTTAAGAAAATCGCAGTACATAGCATTAAGCTATATTTTAGAAGCGGCTTCATCATCATTCTTCTTTTCATGTTCGGGGCTTAATAAATTTTCAAACTACTTTACAGCATTATAAATTAGACTGGCAGTCTCTAGACTGGCACCAGTTCCTCCTAATTTTTGCTCTAATTGATCATAATCTTTTAAAAGTCTCGCTCTATTTTTTTCTTCTAAAATCTTATGTAATTCTTTTTTCAGGGAATATGAGTTAAATTCTCCCTGTATTAATTCTTTCACAACCTCACGATCCATTATTAGATTTACTAGCGAGATATAATCTAAATTAATAATTCTTTTGGCAATGTGATAAGAAATATAGCTGCCTTTATAACAAACAACTTCGGGAACTTTAAAAAGAGCGGTTTCTAAAGTTGCAGTACCAGAGGTGACCAATGCAGCATGAGCACAACTTAGAATGTCGTAAGTCTTGTTCATTACTAAATTGATATTGGTCTTTTTTAGGTAAGGTTGATAGAATTCTAGTTCCTGACTTGGAGCACCGGCAATAACAAACTGATATTCTTTAAAATCCTGAGTGATACTAAGCATCACTTCTAACATTTTAGAGATCTCCTGTTTTCGGCTTCCTGGTAGCAGTGCAATAATCGGCCGATCATCAAGATTGTTTTCTGCTTTAAAAGAAACTATATCTGTTTCTTTCCGATTAGCAATAGCATCGATAAGTGGATGTCCCACAAAATTGACCGGAAAATTATGTTTCTTTTCGTAGAATTCTTTTTCGAAAGGTAAGATCACATACATGTGATCGATATCTCTTTTAATCGCTTTAATTCGGTTTTCTTTCCAGGCCCAAATTTGAGGAGAAATATAGAAGTGATTCGCGTAGCCTTGCTCTTTAGACCATTTTGCTATTCTTAAATTAAAACCCGGATAATCTATAAAGATCAAAGCATCCGGTTTATAGGCAGTAATATCTTTTTTACACACTGAAATATTACCCATTATGGTGCGAAGATTCATAACGACTTCAGCAAAACCCATAAACGCAAGATCGCGGTAATGTTTTACCATGGTACCGCCTTGGGCTTGCATAAGATCGCCTCCCCAAAATCGAAATTCAGCATTTTGATCTACTTTTTTTAGAGACTTCATAAGATTAGAAGCATGTAGATCTCCCGAGGCTTCTCCTGCAATGATATAATATTTCAAGCTTTATAATTTTTATTCTGAATAATTAGAAATTTCGAATTTTAACAACGGCAATAGCAATAGCCACTACGAGACATGCCAGTAAAATTCCGCGTGCGTGAAACACTTGTTTTTTCCGCATAAAAACAAAAAATGGTAGAAAGTTTAGAATCGCACCTATTGCTATTAACTTTCCGAAGTAATCATTGGTGATAGAATCACGAAGGCTGGCTTCAAAACTATAATCAGAGAAAAAAGTGGTAAAGAGAAATACTCCGGCAATAGTTGTAGAAATGCCTATCAAAAATCCTATAATCACATTGCTTTTACTCATCCAGTTTCCAATCGTTTAATTCTTTTATAAAATGATGTGCCGTTAAATCAAACTGAACCGGCACTAGAGATACATACCCATTTTCTAAAGCCCATTCGTCGGTGTCTTTACCACTGTCATTATTTTCAAAAGTTCCTGTAAGCCAGTAATAATCTCGTCCCTGCGGATTGGTTCTTTTATCAAATTCTTCTTTCCACTGGGCATCAGCCTGTCGACAAACTTTAATGCCTTTGATTTCTTCAGTAGGTAATTTGGGGAAATTTACGTTTAAAACAACCCCTTTTGGCAATCCATTTTTAAGCACATTCTTAGTAATGGCTTTTACGTATTGCTTGCAAGGCTCAAAATCGGCATTTAGCGAATAATCCAAAAGCGAGAATCCAATCGCGGGAATCCCTTCTACACCGGCTTCTACAGCAGCACTCATCGTGCCAGAATAAATAACATTTATGGACGAGTTAGAACCGTGGTTAATACCGCTAACGCAAAGATCGGGTTTGCGATGTAAAATTTCCTGTGTGGCGATTTTTACACAGTCGGCTGGCGTACCAGAGCAACTATATTCTTTATGATTATAGTTTTCTTTTAATGTTACTGAATCGCAAAATAAGGTATCGCTAATAGTGATGGCGTGCCCCATCCCGCTTTGAGGACTGTCGGGAGCCACAACTACTACATCTCCAATCTCTTTCATAACCTGTAAAAGTGCCCGTATTCCTGGTGCTGTAATACCATCATCGTTAGTTACCAGTATTAGCGGTTTTTCTTTGCTCATAGCTTAAATTTTATAGATGCTAAATTAGTAATTTCAAACGGAAACCGTATTTTAGTAGTTTAACAAATTATTAGAGGCCTTGCCAGGGAATGGCACAGTTTTTAATGTATTTTGGACAGAACCTAATGACGAAATCTATGCGATATATGAGAAGGAATTTAAAAATTCTGGTATTAGCGGTTTTAATGGCGGCAACCTCATGCAGCTTTACCACTAAAAAGTTTGATGATCCTAACAAAGACAAACTTTTAATCGACCTTATTACCTATGTTCTTAGTCAGGGACATTATGATGCGAAAGAAATCAATGATGACTTTTCAGTAAAAGTTTACGATCATTATGTAGAAAGTTTGGATCCTTCAAAACGCTTTTTCTACAAAAAAGATATTGAAGAGTTCGAAAAATATAAGATGTTGATCGATGATGAGATCAATAATAAAGAACTTAATTTCTTCGATCTAACCTATTCTAAGTTAAGTAAACGTAACGAAGAAGCGAAAAGTCTTTATAAAGAAATTCTTGCTGAACCTTTTGATTTTAGCAAAGAAGAGGATTTCGTTGCAAACGGGGAAGAACTTGATTATGTGACTTCTAAAAAAGAATTGAAAGAGCGTTGGAGAAAGCAGCTTAAATTTTCTACTCTTATCACCTACTACGATCTAAAGCAGGATGAAAAAAACAAGAAAGAAAATGATGCTGATTATGAAGTAAAGAGTGATAAGGAATTAGAGAAAAAAGCACGTGAAACTACTGAAAATAGTTTATCTGAATATTTTGATCTAACCGACGACTTAGAAAGAAATGATTATTTCTCTGTTTTCATAAATGCTGTTGTAGAGGAATTTGATCCTCACACGTATTATTTCGCACCACGAGACAAAGATAGATTTGACGTTGCGATGTCTGGGAAAATAGAAGGAATCGGTGCTAGATTACAGAAGAAAAACGATAATATCACCATTATGGATGTGATTTCAGGTGGTCCCGCATGGAAGAGTGATGAGTTAGCTACCGGAGATGTTATCCTAAAAGTGAAGCAGGAAGATGAAGACGAGCCGGTAAATATCGTAGGGATGCGTTTAGACGATGCAGTAGATTTGATTAAAGGTCCAAAAGGATCTGAAGTTACGCTTACCGTACGTAAAAAATTACTTGGCAATATAGAACAGGTTAAGCTTACCAGAGATATAGTTGAGATCGAAGAGACATACGCAAAATCTGCAATGGTAGAAAAAGAAGGTCAGCAATATGGTTTAATTAATCTTCCAAAATTCTATTTCGATATGGAAGATTACGATAGCCGTAATGCAGCTTCAGATATGCGTAAAGATATCGAAGCATTAAAAGAGCAAGGTATGGAAGGTCTTGTAGTGGATCTTCGTAATAACGGCGGTGGATCTTTAAAAACCGTAGTTGATATTGCAGGTTTATTTATTGAAAAAGGTCCGGTTGTTCAGGTGAAATCTAATGGAGAGCGTAAAGAAGTTCTAAACGATGAAGATTCTGAAATTGTTTGGGACGGTCCTCTTGTTATTTTGGTAAACGAATTGTCTGCTTCCGCTTCAGAAATTTTGGCGGCTGCTATGCAAGACTACAAAAGAGCGGTGATTATAGGTAGTAAACAAACGTATGGTAAAGGTACTGTTCAGAATGTAGTAGATTTAAATCGTTGGTTAAGAAATAGTGACTATGGAGACATGGGCGCGTTGAAAATAACTACTCAGAAGTTTTACAGAGTAAACGGTGGTTCTACTCAGTTAGAAGGCGTAAAGAGTGATGTTGTGGTTCCAGATCGTTATAGCTATGTAGATGTGGGCGAAAAAGATCAGGATAATCCATTACCATGGGATAAAATTGATCCTGCAGATTATGATATTTGGGATGGTTATGTTGGATACGAAGAAGCGATCGAAAATAGTAAGAAGCGTATGGAGCAAAGTGAGCAAATAAAGCTTATAGAGCAAAATGCAAAGTGGATCAAAGACCAAAGCGAAGATGATACCTATTCTTTAAACTTCGATCAATATTCAGCAAATGCAGAAGAAACTAAAGAAGTTGCAAAGCAATATGACGCTTTGAAAAACTATAAAACAGATCTTTCTTTCGTTTCGTTGCCTTACGAAAAGCAAATGTTTGAAGCAGATTCTACGCTTCAGGAGAAAAGGGATAGATGGCATAAAGATCTAAGTCGCGATGTTTATGTAGAAGAAGCGATAAACGTGCTTTCTGATATTAAAACTAATAGTATTAAGCATAAAGTAGCAGATTCAGATAAGCTGAAAGATTAATAACTAAAAAATGTAATTTCAAAAAACGCCCAAAGTTCTCTAACTTTGGGCGTTTTTAATTTTAATAGGATGAAACGAAAAATTGTATATCCATTTTTGATTTTAGTCGTTGCTGCGGTGCTTTTAATGGCCGAGCGATGTACTATGTAATTTGAATCAGTTGATTCTCTTCAGCGCTTTTATTTTAGATCTCTAAGCTAGATCCGTTCAGTTTTTCTTCGGAAGAAAGATCGGAAATATGTCAGATTAGTCAATTTTCGTTCGAATTTTCGGCTAATTTCAATACTTCTGAAATCTTAATCAGCTATTTTGATAGGACAGATTTCTTTCTAATGCATTCTGAATTTTACGGATTGTCGCTGCGCTATTATTCAAACTTTGAATATTCGCTTTGTATGTTCTTATTTCCTTTAGATTAGGAAAACTAAGTTTCTTGCTCGCGAAGGATTTTGTGCAAATTAGGTTCGGGTAATTTAAAATAAGTATGATAAGTTGTACCATATTCGTTTTGCGAACGTCAAATCCCATCTTCTCGGCGGTTCGTTGATTAAGAATATATGTTGAGCCAATAATTTCTAAGCTCAAATTATCCTTATGCGAATCTAAAATATGAAGTAATCCTTTTAAATATTCTGAAAGAATTAAATTCTTCCTCTCTTTTGCGGAGCTATTTTTGTTTAATGTAAAATAGTAATCAAACAAAGTCCCTCCATGAATAGTGATCTGATTATTCTTTTCTTTTTCTGAAATAAGAAACAGCGACTCATATTTCAATTTACCAGTTTTTATCATTGAAGGCACATCGAAAAAAGGGGCTAATACCGATAATAGAATCCAGAGAACAAAAACGCTTAAAATATAGCTGCTGAAATAGATTGAAATAACGACTATCAGAATTAATATAGCGAGACAACAGAAAATCAACTTGAGTTTAAAGCTAGTTTTCTGTCTAGCTGAAAGCTGATAATATCGATTTTCTAAGTTCAATTCTTACTTAATGCTTTTGTTGAAATTTGAAGTATTTAAAATACTTTTTAGTAGTTATATAAAAATTTTAAACTTAAATATTCAGCATCAAAAAGAGAGACGGTCTGAATCAAGTCTTATAAAAATAAATACTAGAATAGTAAAACCCCATAATCCCGAGCCACCATAACTGAAGAATGGTAATGGAATTCCAACGGTAGGAAAGATCCCTATAACCATCCCTATATTTACCATAAAGTGGAGGAATATTATTCCCACTACACTATAGCCATAAATTCTATTAAACTGCGATTTCTGGCGTTCTGCTAGAAAAATTAATCTGAGCATTAGACAGACAAATAGAAAGACAACAGCAGCACTCCCAAGGAAGCCCCACTCTTCACCTACAGTACTAAAGATATAATCGGTGTGCTGTTCTGGTACAAAGTGCCCTTTAGTTTGTGTTCCTTCAGTCCAGCCTTTACCTGTCCAGCCACCACTACCAATGGCAATTTCACTCTGATTGGTGTTATATCCAATACCACGACTATCTACTTCTTTCCCTAATACAATATTAAAACGATCACGATGTCGTTGTTCAAAAACATTATTAAAGATATAATTTACCGAAAATGAAAGTCCGATAGATGCAATTACTATAAATAGCAATAATGGAATTCCAGGTCGCTTCTTTTTCTTCAGAAGAAAACTTAGTGCAGCTAAAACAATAACTGCAGCGGTAACCCAGATTGGCCCTAAAAGAAGGGTGCCTACAAATATGAATACACCAGATAATGCCAATACTAAATACAATGCAGAAATACCTTCTCTGTACAAAGGAAAAAAGAATGCGGCATAGACCATTGCGCTCCCGGGATCAGGTTGCGGCACGATTAAAATTGCAGGTAAAGCAACAATTATAAATGCCTTAAATTGATGAGAAAAGAGCTTAATATTAGTTTGTATATCACTAACATATTTTGCCAGAGCTAATGCTGTAGCAATTTTTGCAAACTCAGAAGGTTGTAGCCTGAACGAACCTATAGCATACCACGAGGTTGCTCCAGAAATTGTTTTACCAAAAACAAAAAGTCCCGCCAATAAAACAAGAGCGGTGATATAAATAACACTTGAGAATCGCTGATAGAATTTGACTTCGATCGCGAGAATAATTACAATCAGGAAAATACTTAGACCTATCCAGAGAGCCTGTTTACCGTAGACTTCATTAAGATTAAAGTAACTGCCCGACGGATCCGAGCCTAGTGAGGCCGAATAAATATTGGCCCATCCAAAACAAATTAGTAGTAAATAAATTAAAATCGTTAGCCAATCAAAGCCAGCCGTTTTTCTTGCCATCATTGATTAGGAAAGGTTCTCCGCTATAGGGTTTTTCATACTCATCTTCTAAACTATTCTTAGGATCCATAATAAACTTTTCTAAATCTGTTCTTGTTATGGTTCCTTTTAAATATTTTTCAATCATCAAACTGGCAATTTTACCGCCATATCTACCACCCCAATAACCATTCTCTACAAAAACAGCGATGGCAATTTTAGGATTGTCTACCGGCGCAAAAGCTACAAATATAGAATGATCTGTAAGCTGCATTCTTTTACCATTAACTCTCACAAAATTTTCAGCAGTGCCAGTTTTACCGGCAATTTCGATACCGTCAATCTGTAAAGCACTAGCAGTACCGTTTTTATAAACCTGGTGCATTCCTTCAACCACTGGTTCAAAATTTTCAGGGTCGATAGTGGTATGATGTTTTTTAGTAAAATTCTCGTCAGTAATTCCTTTACCATCAATTTCTTTAATGATATGCGGAGTATAATACCAGCCTCGATTAGCAATGGTCGCCGTCATGTTTGCCAATTGTATAGGCGTTAACAAAACTTCTCCTTGGCCAATCGCATTAGATAGCGTAGCGGTAGCAAACCATTTGTAAGTAGGATAATCGTATATTTTATTGTAATATTCTGAAGTCGGTATTTTTCCGGGTCTTCCGGTGCTTAGATCATTACCCATATAATCACCAAGCCCAAAACTTGCGACATGCTTATGCCAGGCATCCATGCCTTCTTGCGGAGTTGGGTACTTTTCTATGATTTTACGATAAACCTGGGCAAAATAAGAGTTGCAGGATTGTGCAATTCCTTGTGTCATGGCTAACGGGCTGGAATGGGAGTGACATCCCATTTTTCTACCTCGACCATAAGTATATCCATGATGACACGAAAATGTATCATCGGTATCTACAACGCCTTCCTGAAGTCCGATTAAAGCATTCATTGTTTTAAATGGAGAACCGGGAGGATATTGCGCAAGTATACTGCGATCGTAAAGTGGTCTTGCTGTAGAATCTAACCACATTTTACTGAAATTTGGAGACCTTTTTCGTCCAACTAAATCTGAAGGATCATAAGTAGGTGCCGTAATCATCGATAAAATTTCTCCAGAAGCAGGCTCTATAGCAATTATTCCACCGCGCTTATTGGTCATTAGATATTCACCATAAGCCTGCAAGTCGGAATCTACCGAAATTTTTATATCCTTTCCTCTTTCTGGTAACGTATCGTAAATTCCATCCTTATAAGGTCCAATATCACGATTCAGCTTATCTTTCTGAATATATTTTACACCTTTAACGCCTCTAAGTGTATCCTCATAAACGCTTTCTACACCTTTACGACCAATAAGATCACCACTGGTGTAATACGGATTGTTTTTTATAGTATTTGGGCTTACTTCAGCAATAAAACCCAGCACATTGGCGCTGTGATCTACATGATAATCCCTTAAAGATCGCTTCTGAATATAAAACCCTTCATAATTACGCATTTTCTCCTGTAAAAATGCATACTCGCTTTTTGTAAGTTGAGGTACTATAACTGAAGGTAAAAACGGAGAATATATCTTAGCCTTATCTAGTCTTCTTTCTAGTTCTTTTCTTTCCAAACTTACAATATTGCAAAGTTCGGTAGTATCAAATGGTTTTAGGTTTCTCGGGATCACCATTACATCGTAGGAAGGCTGATTGGAAACCATCAATTCGCCATTGCGATCGTAGATATAACCACGTTGAGGATAATCGTAAACTACTTTTACAGCATTATTATTAGAGCGAACCGCAAAACTGTCGTCTACTACCTGAAGGTAAAATAATCTTCCTAAAAAGATCATTCCCGTGGTAAGTATAATAATATATAAAAGAATTCTTCTCATCGATATTTTTTGCTGAAAAGTGCGATACTAAGTAAAATAACAAGCACAGTAAATATACTTGAAAATAACGTCTTATTAAGTATAAGTATTATATGACTAAAACTAAACATTTCCAGAGAAAATAATACTAAGTGATGAATTACGACCATAAGTACCACATAACTTATTCTAGCTCCTAGTGGAGTAGAAGAAAGACGTAAGGTTTGATGATCATAACTTATACCAAAAGAAAATCGAAGTAAATTAGGTCTTAAAAAAGCGGCAACTAAACATGCAGCGGCATGTATTCCTCCGCTATCTTCAAAAATATCTACCGATAATCCTAATAAAAAAGCCAAGAATAAAAACAAGCTTTGATTGGAATTAAATGGATAGAGTAACAGGAACAAAATATAAAGATAGGGATTTACATATCCCATGAAATTTATATTGTTTAGTACAAGAACCTGTAATAACACAAGACCTATAAAACGTAAAATATTTGAAATTAAATTGCTATTCATCGTCATCCACTTCTAAAGAAAGAATTTCTTCTTTGTTCTTGTTTTCAATTACGTAGACATATCCGATATTGGTCATGTCGTTGAATAGCTTAACATTTATAGTATAATAGCTTTCGGTATGATCCAATTTAAAATCCTCGATTGTTCCAACCAAAAGGCCTTTAGGAAAAATTAAACTTTTACCACCGGTGATAATAGTATCTCCTTTAGATACCGGCGCTTGTTTTGGCACATCGGTAAGCTGCATAAGATTAGGATTTTTACCATCCCAAACTAAACTTCCAAAATGGTTAGACTTTTTTAATTGCGCATTGATTTTAGATTGCGAATTCAAAATAGAAATAGCACGAGAATAGCTGGTATTGGTTCGATCTATAATACCAATAATACCTTTACTGGTAACCACACCATTTTCTGGAGCGATGCTGTCGTCTTCACCTTTATTAAGCGTAATATAATTGTCTCTTTTTGAAAAATTATTGTTAATAACATCGGCACTTCTAAATATATAATCTGAAATGTACGTAGTATCTGTATAATTCGGGATTGTATCTTTTCCGCTTAATTGTCTTATGACATTACGAAGATTTTTATTTTCTTCTACCAAACGCTGGTTGTATTTTTCCAGATAAAAGTAATCCTGAATGTTATTATTCCAAGAATAAATTCCGCCAGTAACAGAATTGGCGGAACTTATAAATTTACTTTTATGAAACGAATGGGTTTGTATCGTTAAGAAAACAGAAAACGCAAGCAAGACCAAGAACAAAATGTTATTCTTGTTCCGAATCAGAAAATTGAATATCTGCTGCATAAGCTATTGCTTCTCCTACTTTATCAATATGCCTTTATATCTATTAAGTGTTTTTAAAGTAATACCGGTTCCTCTAACAACAGCTCTTAATGGATCTTCTGCAATATAAACCGGTAAGTCGGTTTTGGTAGATAAACGTTTATCTAAACCTCTAAGCATCGATCCACCGCCGGCAAGATAGATACCAGTATTATAAATATCTGCAGCAAGTTCTGGAGGTGTTTGTGATAAGGTTTCCATTACAGCATCTTCGATACGAAGAATAGATTTGTCTAAAGCTTTAGCAATTTCTCTATAAGAAATGTTTACCTGTTTTGGTTTACCTGTAAGTAAATCACGACCCTGTACACTCATTTCATCTGGTGGAACTTCCAAATCTTCAGTAGCAGCACCAATCTGAATTTTAATTTTTTCCGCAGTACGTTCACCAACATATAGGTTGTGTTGCGTACGCATGTAATACACAATATCATTAGTGAAAACATCACCAGCAATTTTAATAGACTTATCACAAACAATTCCGCCAAGCGCAATCACAGCGATTTCTGTAGTACCACCACCTATATCTACAATCATGTTCCCTTTTGGCTGCATGATGTCTACACCAATACCAATAGCCGCAGCCATAGGTTCATGAATAAGGTAAACTTCTTTACCGTTTACACGCTCGGCACTTTCTTTTACCGCACGCATCTCTACTTCTGTAATACCAGATGGGATACAGATCACCATTCTTAAAGCTGGCGTAAACATTTTACGCTTAAGTGCCGGGATTTCTTTAATAAACATGGTGAGCATTTTCTCACTAGCATCAAAATCGGCAATTACACCATCTTTTAATGGGCGTATCGTTTTGATATTCTCATGTGTTTTTCCCTGCATCATCGCCGCTTCTTTCCCCACAGCCGTAATCTTTCCAGATGTACGGTCTCTGGCTACAATCGAAGGACTATCTACCACCACCTTATCATTGTGAATGATAAGGGTGTTGGCAGTTCCTAAATCTATCGCTATTTCTTCAATGAGAAAATCAAAAAATCCCATATGTTATTTTATGTATTGGTAAAATGTATTCTATTAATGTTTAAAATGGCGGGTCCCTGTCATCACCATTGCAATATCATTATCATTACAATAATCGATACTTAACTGATCTTTGATAGAACCACCTGGCTGAATTACTGCTGAAATTCCTGAATTTCCTGCAATTTCTACACAATCAGGAAATGGGAAAAAAGCATCACTCGCCATTACCGCTCCTTTAAGATCAAATTTGAAAGAACCTGCTTTCTCGATGCTTTGTCTTAATGCATCTACACGAGACGTTTGCCCGGTTCCGCTTGCACAAAGCTGTTTATTTTTAGCTAGAACAATAGTATTGGATTTTGTATGCTTACAAATTTTTGAAGCAAATAAAAGATCCTCAATTTCCTGTTCTGTTGGCTTATTAGTTGTCGCGTAAGATAAATCGTCTAAAACATCGGTTTTATTGTCTTTATCCTGAACTAAAACTCCATTTAAACAAGTACGAACTTGATTTTTTGGAAGTTCAGTTTCCTTTTGTATTAAAATAATTCTGTTTTTCTTTCCTTTTAAAGTTGCTAAAGCTTCTTCAGAAAAAGATGGTGCAATTACCACTTCGCAAAATAAAGAGTGAATTTCTTCCGCAGTAGCGTTGTCAATTTCTGTATTTGCAATTAGAATTCCGCCGAAAGCTGAAACAGGATCACCTGCCAAAGCATCTACATACGCTTGTTTTATGGTCTCGCGTTGTGCAAGTCCGCAGGCATTATTATGTTTTAAAATGGCAAATGTTGGTGCTTCACCTTTAAACTCGTTCATTAAAACTACTGCAGCATCAACATCTAAAAGGTTGTTGTAAGATAATTCTTTTCCGTGGAGTTTATCGAACATGGCGTCGAAATCTCCAAAAAATGTTCCTTTTTGATGTGGATTCTCTCCATAGCGTAAAGATTTCCCTTCCTGAACGCTCTGTTTGAAAGCAGGAATTTCTTCTGAAGTATTGAAGTAGTTGAAGATAGCCGTGTCGTAATGAGAGGAAATATTAAAAGATTTAGCCGCGAAATTTTTACGTTGCGCTAGGCTTGTCTCTCCATTTCCTTCATTCAAAATGTCCAAAAATTCAGCATAATCGTTTACAGAAGAAACACAAAGTACATCTTTAAAGTTCTTTGCAGCTGCACGAATAAGAGAAATCCCGCCGATGTCGATTTTCTCGATGATATCTTCTTCAGAAGCTCCAGAATCTACTGTTTTTTCAAAAGGATAAAGATCCACAATTACAATATCAATTTGTGGAATTTCGTATTGAGCAATTTCTTTAACATCACTTTCGTTATCCTGGCGATTTAAAATTCCACCAAAAACTTTAGGATGTAAAGTTTTAACACGTCCACCTAAAATTGAAGGATAAGAAGTTACATCCTCTACAGGAACAACTTCTACGCCTAGATCTTTAATGAATTTTTCTGTTCCGCCGGTAGAATAGATCGTGATTCCCAGTTCGTTAAGCTTTTCAACGATGGGAGCCAAACCATCTTTATTAAATACTGATATTAATGCAGATTTGGCTTGTTTCAAATTGCTCATTTTGTTGTGTTTGTTAAAGTGGCAAAAGTAAGTATTTAAGGCAAAAATTTAAAGGTGTTTTTGCTTATTTCTAAATAAATTTTGTAACGAATATTTAAGCTGTGCGTCATATAAACAATTCAGTCTAAAAAAGCAGCCGTTTTATTATGCTTATATTTCTAAGAGTGCTTGGTGAGAGCTTTAATTTTGCGATTAACGCCCTTAAAAATAACCTTTTGCGTACTTTTCTTTCGCTACTTGGCGTTGCGATAGGTATTTTTTCCATTATTGGAGTGCTTGCGGCTGTAGATTCTTTAAAGAATGAAATTTCAGGATCTTTAAATAGTCTGGATAACAGTACAACCATTGTTATGCGATTTAATTTTGGTCCTTCTGATATTCCCAGATGGAAGCGACAACAATTTCCAGATGTTACTTATGAAGAATATCAATTTCTGAAACGAAATGTGCCAGATGCCAAGGCGGTTACTTTTACTCAAAATGTTCCTGCTGAAACTATAAAATATCAAGAAGCAAGTAGTCTTGGCGTTGACATTGTAGCAGCTGGAAGTGAGGTTTACGATATCGAAGCAATTAATATTGCAGAAGGTCGTTTTTTTAACGAATCTGAGGCTGCCAGTGGATCACCTGTGATCGTAATGGGAAGTGAAATTGCTGAAAATCTATTTGGAAGTATAGATCCTATAGGGAAACAAGTACGAATGTATGGTAGAAAATTTACGGTAATCGGCTTGCTCAAAAAAGAAGGTGCCTCAATGTTTGGCAGCAGCAAAGACAGCCAGGTTTATGTGCCTGTAAATGTTACTCGAAGAATTTATGGGGAAAATAACAGAAACATTTTTCCGCAAATATTACTAAAACCTGAATATGATGTCGATAATGCCGAATTCCTTGCAGTATTAGAGCAGCGCCTAAGAACTTTCCGCGGAATAAAACCCGGTGAGGTAAGTACCTTTTTTGTTAATCAATTAGAAGGATTTACAGATATGATCGATAATATTACGGGAACTTTAAATATGATCGGACTCGTAATTAGCGGATTCTCTTTACTGGTAGGTGGCTTTGGGATTGCAAACATCATGTTTGTAAGTGTTAAAGAGCGCACCAATCTTATAGGAATACAAAAATCCCTTGGGGCTAAAAATAAATTTATACTTTTTCAATTCCTTTTTGAGGCTATTATTTTAGCCATAATTGGTGGTGCCGCCGGACTATTTTTCGTCTGGATTACAACGATTATTGCCTCTAATTTTACCGGCGATTTTGAATTTATTCTTTCCTTCGGAAATATAATTTTGGGAACTACCGTTTCAGCGATAATTGGTTTAGTCTCTGGGATAATTCCTGCAATTTCAGCATCGCGTTTAGATCCTGTTGAAGCAATTAGAACAGGAATGTAGATTTTAGTTAGACCGCAACGCTTTTAGAATTTAGAATTTAGATTTGAGATAAGAGAGCAAGTATTGCTCGTAAGCAAAAAATAAAAAAACCTCACGATCCTGATAACCATCGGGATTGTGAGGTTTTCTATTTTTTAGGACCAATCGCTTACTGCAACTGCAAACTGAATTACTTCTCCAGTATTTCAGCAACTTTTTCGTTTACAAATTCTAAGAACGATTCGTCTTCCTTAGAGAATGGATCTGGAGTATGAGAATCGATATCGATCTGTCCAATATTTTCTGCGTTTACAAAAAGTGGAACAACAATTTCAGCTTTTACATTGATACTACAAGCTATATAATTGTTTTGAGACTTTACATCTGGTACTACAAAGTTCTCATTAGAAACGGCGACCTGCCCGCAAATTCCTCTTCCAAAAGGAATAATATCGTGATCGGTAGGCTCCCCGGCAAAAGATCGAAGTTTTAGTTCTTCCTTATCTCCATTCTTAAAATAAAAACCAACCCAATCGTAATAAGGAATGGTTTCCATCAATAATTCACAAACCTGCGTTAATCGATCATCAACAGATAATTCTTTAGTATTTAGAATTTCTTCAACCTGTGGTCTTAATTTATCAAAGGGCATAGGGTTCAATTTTTTTGGCAAAAGTATTTAAAATCTCATTTCTGTTACAGCCTTTTGTCTAAATTTGTTGAAACTCATTACAGTTGCTTCAGCTTTTTAAAAAATACAGTGTTGTTATTCGGTTTATAGCCGTTTTTCTGGGAAGTTATTTTCTGCTTTCAGTGCTTTATAATTCTTATTTAATTTATTCCGAAGGGCAAACGCAATATTACCCAGATCTAATTACTAATTTGGTAAGTAAGCAAAGTGTAGCGTTGATGGAGTTTTTTGGATACACTGTAAGATTAGAACCGCATACAAAAGAACCTGCTATGAAAGTTTTTATAGGTGATAACTTTCTGGTTCGGGTGGTAGAAGGTTGTAATAGTATTAGTGTGATTATCCTTTTTATTTCTTTTATCCTTTCTTTTTTCGCCAAAATGCGAACGAGCATTTTTTATATTTTGGCGGGAAGTGTACTTATTTATACGATGAATTTAATTCGGATTGCATTACTAACTATCGGAATTTACGAATATCCTAATTACGCATCATTTTTACATGAAATCGTTTTTCCGTTGATTATTTACGGAACCGTTATTCTATTATGGATCTTTTGGGTAAGAGTGTACGCTAATTTAGAAAAGAATGAAGACTAGATATCGAATATTTTTCATCGGGATTTTAGTAGTAGTCCTAGCGGCTATTCGGTACTATGAATCTATTATTTTTTATGATCCACTAATTGATTTTTTTAAATATTCAGATTATCTAAGAGATAGACTTCCAGATTTCGATCATTCTTTGTTGATTTTGAATACTTTTTTTAGGTACACATTAAACAGCCTCATTTCTATAGCGATTTTAGCCATTGCATTTATAGATCGCAATATTGTAAAGTTTGCAACGGTATTATTTCTTTTGTTGTTGGTTTTAGCAGGAAGCGTATTTACGTATCTGGTATTTACTATTGAGAATGAACATTTTCTCGCTCTTTTTTATGTTCGACGTTTTCTAATCCATCCCATATTCATATTGGTGCTTTTACCGGCCTTTTATTATTATCGGATGAATAATCACGCAAAGAAGTCCGTTTGAAAGATTTTCCATAAAATTTGAAATTCTCTTTATCAAATTTCTATTATTTTTGTACTAAATTTATAATCTGACGAATAATCGTTAGCATTCATGAAACAGGTTCTAGGTAACATATCTGCTTTAGTTTTAGCCGTTTTGGTGTTGTTTTCTACGTTGTCTTTTACGGTAGATCAGCATTTCTGCGGAAAAAAGTTAGTAGATAGTTCGGTTTTCAAAAAAGCCAAAACCTGCGGAATGGAAATGGTTTCAACTTCTTCTGAAGCTTCCGTAAAAACAGAATCCTGCTGTACCAATAAAAAGCTAGAAGTAAAAGGCCAAGATGAGCTGAAGCATAGTTTCGATAATCTAGATTTTCAGCAGCAATTATTTATTACTGGTTTTGTCTATTTTTATTGGCAAATTTTTGAGATCTCAGAACCAGATTTTATTCCTTTTAAAGATTACTCCCCGCCAAAACTGGTCTGCAATATTCAGTTGCAAGATCAGGTTTTTCGTATTTGATTTTAAACACATTTAGAAATCGGAACATAGCTATGTTTCGATGATTTTGTTATGCCTTTTTTTTAGGCTGAGTTGATGTGTTTTTTAAGATCAAATATTTCTTTTTATGCTGAATAAAAGCATTAAATTTTTAATTGAAAATAAACTAGTTGCCGTTATCTTACTTATTGTTTTAGTAGGATGGGGAATGGTGAATGCACCTTTCCAATGGAGTCTAGGAGCGCTGCCGCACAATCCCGTAGCAGTAGATGCTATACCCGATCTTGGCGAAAATCAACAAATTGTTTTTACTAAGTGGGATGGACGATCGCCACAGGATATAGAAGATCAAATTACTTATCCATTAACAACTTCTTTGTTGGGAATACCTGGAGTTAAAACCATTCGAAGTTCTTCGATGTTTGGTTTTTCAAGTATCTATATCATTTTTGAAGAGGATGTAGAATTTTACTGGAGCCGAAGCCGAATTCTGGAAAAATTAAACTCTTTACCAAACGGATTGCTACCGGAAGAAGTTAGTCCCTCTTTAGGGCCAGATGCCACCGCTTTAGGCCAGATTTATTGGTATACTTTAGAAGGTCGCGATAAAGATGGAAATGTTACCGGCGGTTGGGATCTCCAGGAATTACGAAGTATTCAGGATTTTTATGTGAAATATGCTTTGTCTAGCGCTGGTGGTGTTTCAGAAGTTGCTTCGATTGGTGGTTATGTTCAGGAATATCAAATTGATGTGCAGCCTGAAAAAATGCGTCAATACAACATCAGTTTACAGGAGGTTGTAAAAGCGGTCAAAGAAAGTAATCGAGAAATTGGCGCACAAACTTTAGAAATTAATCAGGCAGAATATCTGGTACGTGGACTGGGATATGTAAAGTCTATCGAGGATATCGAAAATGCGGTAGTCTCTTCTAAAGATTTTGCAGCTTTAAAAGTAAGCGATATTGCCAAAGTATCTTTAGGCCCAGCAGCACGCCGAGGAATTCTAGATAAAGAAGGCGCCGAGGTGGTTGGCGGAGTAGTAGTTGCCAGAAATGGCGCTAACCCAATGGAAGTTATCGAAAATGTAAAAGATAAAATTGCGTCAATAAGTGGTGGTTTACCTTCTAAAAAATTAGCCGATGGGACCACTTCACAGCTTACCATTGTTCCGTTTTATGATCGGTCGGAATTGATAAATGAAACCTTAGGCACCTTAAACGAGGCGCTAAGTTTAGAAATCTTAATCACGATTTTTGTTATTGTGATTATGGTTTTTAACCTGAGAGCTTCGATTCTTATTTCGGGATTACTTCCTGTAGCAGTTTTGATGGTTTTTATCGCCATGAAATTTTTTAATGTCGATGCCAATATTGTAGCACTTTCTGGGATTGCCATCGCAATTGGAACCATGGTCGATGTAGGCGTGATTCTTTCAGAAAATATTATTCGGCATATAGATGAAGATGAACAAAATTCACCGATAAATACGGTAGTTTATAATGCTACGACTGAAGTTTCTGGAGCAATTATTACTGCGGTTCTAACCACAATTATAAGTTTTGTACCTGTATTTACTATGGTTGGTGCAGAGGGTAAATTATTCCGTCCACTGGCTTTCACAAAAACCATGGCGCTTACTGCTTCTATTATTGTTGCATTATTTTTAATTCCGCCTTTTGCTGCTAGTATTTTCAGAAAAAGAACAATCCGTAAAAACTTCAATTTAGGAATTCAGGCAATTTTGATCTTATTCGGAATTGCTGCTGTTTTTTATGGAATTTGGCTTGGTTTGGTTTTAATAGCTTTAGGTATTTCGGGAATATTAAAAGCAAAACGTTTTACTTCTGAAAAACAACATAATTGGATTGTTGTGGGTATTATTTCAACTTCTATCGTGTTGATGTTAGCGATATTTTGGAGACCACTTGGTTTGGAAACGGCTGTTTTTTGGAATGTAATTATGGTCGCGATACTATGTTTTGGTTTGCTATTCTTTTTTCAATTATTCCGAAGAAATTATACTCGAATCTTACATTGGGCATTGGCGAATAAAATTTTATTTCTAATTCTTCCAATTTCAATTATTAGTGCCGGTTTTGTAATAATGCGAAACACGGGGCAAGAATTTATGCCTTCGTTAAATGAAGGTTCATTTTTACTGATGCCAACTTCGATGCCACACGCCGGAGTTTCTGAAAACAAACGAATTTTACAGCAATTGGATATGGCGGTTGCTTATATTCCTGAAATTAAAACTGTGGTTGGAAAAGCCGGGAGAATCGAGTCTGCTTTAGATCCTGCACCTTTAAATATGTACGAGAATATTATTCAGTATAAATCAGAATTTATGCTGAATAAAAAAGGCGAGCGCCAACGCTACAAAATTGATGAAGGTGGCTTTTTTATACTGAAAAATAAAAAGCTAGCCATCGATGGAAGCAATCGGTTTACTGAAAGAGATATCCCAGATTCGATAAATTCAAGCTTTAAAATTAATCGAAAACAACTAATTCCCGATGATGATGGTGAGTATTTCAGGAATTGGCGTCCTTCAATACATTCGCCAGATGATATTTGGAACGAGATTTCATCAGCTACAAAATTACCGGGTATCACCTCAGCGCCAAAACTGCAACCTATAGAAACCAGATTGGTAATGCTTCAAACCGGAATGCGCGCTCCAATGGGAATTAAAGTTAAAGGACAAGATTTGGCGGAAATAGAATCTTTTGGAATGAAGCTGGAAGAAATTTTAAAAGAAGCTGAAGGAGTAAACAAAGAAGCCGTGTTTGCCGATCGAATTGTAGGGAAACCTTATTTGCTAATTGATATTAAACGAGATCGATTAGCGAGATACGGAATTTCGGTGAGCGATGTGCAGGATGTTTTAGAAGTGGCAGTTGGCGGAAAAATGCTAAGCCAAACGGTTGAAGGGCGAGAGCGCTATTCCATTAGAGTACGTTATCCAAGAGAACTTCGCGATTCTCCAGAAGATTTAAAGAGTATTTATGTTCCGCTAGAAGGAGGAAAGCCTGTTCCGCTAAATGAGCTGGTAGAAATACGTTACGAAAAAGGCCCGCAAGTGATTAAAAGTGAAGATACTTTTTTAATCGGCTATGTACTTTTTGATAAAATGGATGGTTTTGCTGAGGTTGATGTCGTGGAAAATGCACAGCAAAAAATTCAACAAAAAATAGACTCCGGAGCATTAAAAGTTCCGCAGGGAATCAATTATGAGTTTACCGGAAACTACGAAAATCAGCTTCGTGCAGCCAAAACACTTTCTATAGTAGTTCCGCTGGCTTTACTGATTATTTTTATGATTCTGTATTTTCAGTTTAAATCGGTTTCCACCTCTTTTATTGTTTTTACCGGAATAGCCGTAGCCTTTGGTGGCGGTTTTATAATGATTTGGCTTTACGGACAAGAATGGTTTTTAAATTTTAGTCTGTTTGGCGAAAATCTTAGAGACTTATTCCAGATGCATACCATTAATTTAAGTGTTGCCGTTTGGGTTGGTTTTATTGCGCTCTTCGGAATTGCAACCGATGATGGTGTGGTGATGGCAACGTACCTTACTCAGACTTTCAGTAAAAACGAACCAGAGAATATCAAAGCAATTCGAGCTTCTGTGGTGGAAGCCGGAGAGAAACGAATACGGCCATGCTTAATGACAACAGCAACGACAATTTTAGCATTGTTGCCGGTTTTAACGAGTACAGGTCGCGGTAGTGATATTATGATCCCTATGGCGATACCAAGTTTTGGCGGAATGCTAATCGCGTTAATCACACTTTTTGTAGTCCCGGTGTTGTTTTGCTGGAAGAAAGAGATGGTGTTGAAGAGAAGAGAATTGAGTAGTTAGAAGCTAGATTTTAGATAATAGACAAGAGATAAAAGAAACAGGATTCAATATTTTGAATGCTAAATGTTGAATTTAGAAAATAAAATATGAACGTCATGCTGAACTTGATTCAGCATCTCATAACGTTGTGGATGAGATTCCGGATCGAGTCCGGAATGACGAAAGATTGTAAAGATTTTGATTGAAGTAAGGGAATAAAATATTTTAAATACTGATTAAAAAAGCTGATAGCTGAAAGCTCAAAAATTAAAAACTGTAAACCGTGAACTATAATGTTAACTAAAAAAACATATAAAATACTACCTATTTGGATGATGCTGCTGTTTTCTTTTGCAACGGAAGCCCAACAATTAGAGGCTTATATTCAGGAAGCTCAGGAGAGTAATCCTATGGTCGAGGCGATCCGAGCTAAATATGATATTTCTAAAGAGCAGATCAATGCTGTAAATTCGTTGCCAAATACCGAATTTTCTGCAGGATATTTTGTTAGCGAACCAGAAACCAGAACGGGTCCACAGCAAGCAAAATTTTCAGTAAAGCAAATGCTTCCTTGGTTCGGAACGATTTCAGCGAAGCAGCATTATGCTAGTTCTCTTGCAGAAGAGGATCAAATTGAAGTTGAAACCGCATTACGAAAACTAAGATTGTCGGTTTCTAGTGCCTATTTTCAGTTATATGAATGGCAAAAAAAAATTGAAGTTGTACAGGAAAATATTGATTTGTTGCGAGTTTATGAAGAATTGGCTTTAAACGGAGTAGAAGTGGGAAAAGCAGGAGCCGTTGATATACTAAAACTTCAGATGCAGCAAAATAAATTAAAAGATCAGTTAATCAATCTTCAAAATAATTTGAATGCTGAAAAAGTAGCGTTTAATCGTCTGCTAAATAAAGAAAATAATGCTTCCGTAGCAATAATCGATACGCTATTGTTACCTGGGGAAGAAGCGAAGTTTTCAGCTATAAAAATACATCCGGAATTATCCAAACTCGATAAAACTTTGGAAAGTATAGATTTTGCTGAAGCTATTAATCAAAAGGAAGCTGCCCCTCAATTTGGTTTGGGTTTAGATTATATTAATGTGGGAACGCGTACCGATATGGCGATTCCGGATAACGGAAAAGATATTGTAATGCCGATGATTTCTTTTTCTGTGCCAATTTTCAATCATAAATATTCTTCGGTTACAGCTCAAAATAAACTTCGTAAAAAGCAAGTTTCAGCTACTAAAAATCAAAGACTAAATGAATTGGAAAGTAGGTTATCTAAAGCTTTAGAAAATCGGAATTCGGCTCGAAATTCAGTAGAAATTCAGCTTCGTAATATAGAGTTAACCAAAGATGCTGAAGCTATTTTAATGCGCAGTTACGAAAGCGAAACTTTAGATTTTCGAGATGTTTTGGATATTCAAGAAATGCGATTGGAATATCAAATGAAATTGGCCGAAGCGGTAAGTGATTATTTTAAGCAAGCTGCGATGGTGGAGTATTTAGTAGATTAGAAATGAGTATTGAGTATTTAGAATAGAGAGTATAGAATTTAGAAAATGAGATCCCGGATCAAGTCCGGGATGACTTAGAAGACATTAGCGAATGCTAAGCACATAAGAAAAAGTCCGGTCGTCATGCTGAACTTGATTCAGCATCTCATTGGATTGAACAAGTGAAAATAATATTCAGGATTAATTATGATGATTATCGATACTGAATGGAGATCGGAATAAAAAACAACAGATGAAAAAAACAGTTATATATACAAGTTTAGCTTTAATAATCGGACTCTTTATTGGGTATATGGTCTTTAGTGGAAATGTAGATTCTCAGCAGGAAACTCATACGGAGCATAACGATAAAGTTGAAAGCGAAGAAACGAAATGGACCTGCGCAATGCATCCGCAAATTATACAATCTGAACCAGGAGATTGCCCGATATGTGGAATGGAGTTGATTCCTGCCGATCAAAATAGTACCGATATTGCTGGATTTACCATGACTGAAAATGCAATGAAATTGGCCAATATTCAGACTACTGTTGTAGGAATTTCTAGTAGAAATAAAGTAGTTAAATTATCGGGAGTATTAGAAGCTAATGAAGAATCGAATGCTATACAAGCTTCCTACTTTTCAGGACGTATAGAGCAGCTTTTTATAAATACTACCGGAGAAGAAATCCAAAAAGGGCAAATGTTAGCTACTATTTATTCTCCTGAATTAGTTGCCGCGCAACAGGAACTGCTAACGGCTTTACGATTAAAAGAGTCTCAGCCAAAATTATACATGGCAGTACGTAATAAATTAAAAAATTGGAAACTGAGTGATTCGCAAATAAATTCGATTGAAGAAAATGGGAAAGTAAAAGAGAATTTCCCTGTTTTTGCAACAAATTCTGGAACAGTGACGGAGAAAATGGTAAGCCAAGGGGATTATGTAGATCGAGGTCAGCCATTATTTAAAATAGCAAATCTTACTAAAGTTTGGGCGATTTTGGATGCTTACGAGCAGCAATTATCAAATTTAAAAGAGGAGCAAAAACTTCAAATTTCGGTTAATGCATTCGCCGATCAAAACTTTAGCGGTACTATAGATTTTATTAATCCTGTTTTGGATAATTCAGCCAGAACAACGAAGGTACGTGTTGTTTTAGAAAATCCTGAAGGTAAATTAAAACCGGGAATGTTTGTAGAAGCAGAGGTTGATTTGGAGGCGGCAGAAGATGATAAAATAAGTGTGCCAAAATCTGCAGTAATGTGGACGGGAGAGCGCTCTGTAGTCTATTTAAAATCCGATGCTAATTCTCCTCAGTTTGAAATGAAAGAAGTGAAATTAGGTAGCGAAATTGCCGATTCTTACCAAATTCTTGAAGGTTTGGAAAAAGGCGATGAGGTGGTAACTAACGGAACTTTTACCGTGGATGCCGCAGCGCAATTGCAAGGAAAGAAATCGATGATGAGTCGGAATCCGACTGATAATAATAGCAATGCAGAGGTAATGGAAATGGATTTATCAAAAAGTTTTCAGTTAGCACTAAAACCGGTGATTCAGGATTATTTACAATTGAAGGATGATCTGGTAGCTAGCGATGCTACTTCAACAAGGCAGGCAGCGAAAAAAACTTCAGCAAAAATCAACAATATCGATACGGCGGAATTGAATAAAATATTGTCTTCTTATGTTAAAGCTATTCAGGATAAATTTAAAGCGATAAGTGTTTCAAAAGATATTGCGACGCAACGAGAGCATTTTATTGCGCTTTCACAAAATATGATTGCGCTGGTATCGAATTTCGATGAAATCGACGAGATTTATATTCAGCGCTGCCCAATGGCGAACAACAATCTTGGTGCTACCTGGCTTAGTAGAAATAAGGAAATTAAAAATCCATATTTTGGCTCGCAAATGTTAGGATGCGGAGAAACGATTAGAATTTTACCAAATAAGGATAAATAGTATGACGTCACCCTGAACTTGTTTCAGGGTTCCCATAATGATGAGATTCCGGATCAAGTCCTGAATGAAGCAAAATAATGTTCGAAATTAAATTTAATAATAAAGAATTATGAAACGTATACCTAGAAATCTATTTTTTATCGCTTTTTCAGCTGGAATTATAAGCTTTACCAGCTGTAAGGAAAACAAAGAATCTGCTACTGATGCTACGCAGGAAGATGTAAAAATGACTCAGGATGATAATGCTAAAACGATAGTCCAAAATGCTAAATTTAATGATGAAAAAGTAGCTTCAGAATACGCTGCTTATTTACAATTGAAAGATGCTTTGGTGGCTACCGATGCAAATGCTGCGAAAAAGGCAGCCAAGAAAATGACCGGTTTCGAGAATGCTGAAATTGCTGAATTAGCGACTAAAATTTCAGAAGAGACGGCTATAGAAGCACAACGAAAAGTATTTTCTGAATTAACGGTTTTGATAGAACCGGTGCTCGAAAATGCTATTGCTTCCGGAGAAATTTATAAGCAGTTTTGCCCAATGGCTTTCGACGGAAAAGGAGCATCTTGGTTTGCAGCTTCCGAAGAAATTAATAATCCGTATTTTGGAGATAAAATGTTGCATTGCGGTAGAGTAGAAAAAACTATTCAGTAAAAAAGCGTCCGCGATTAATTATAAATGTCGTCACCCTGAACTTGATTCAGGGTTTCATAACATTAATTTTTTTTCGCATTTGTATGAGATTCCGGATCAAGTCCGGAATGACGAAAAAAGTAAGTATATAAATTAAGCATCATTCTCTCGTTCATATATTGAGCGAGAGATCTTTTTAAAATTAGAGTTTTGGCAGATAACGCGATTCCTATTAAAAATATAGTTTGTGGCCGTTGCATCGCGACGGTAGAAGCTATTTTGTCTAAACTCGATATTCCGTATAAAGAAGTGAGTTTAGGGGAAGCGATTTTAGAAAGAGATCTTTCTGCAGCAGAACAAAATGAGTTGTCTTCGGAATTGGAAAAAGTAGGTTTTCAGCTTTTACAATCTAAGAATGAACGTATCATCAATCATATAAAATCTGTTTTGATTAATGAGATTTCAAATAGTACCGATCAAAAGAAATTATCAGAAATCTTAAGTGCAGAGCTTCATCACGATTATAGTTTTATTACCAATTTATTTACTGCGGAAGAAGGACAAAGCATCCAGTCGTATTTCAATAAACTAAAGATTGAAAAAGCCAAAGAACTTTTAGAATATGATGAATTGAGTATTGCTGAAGTTGCCGATCAACTTGGTTTTTCTACTGCGGCTTATTTATCGACTTCCTTTAAAAAACAAACCGGGATTACTCCTTCAGCCTACAAAAAAAAGCAACTAAAAGGTCGAAAAGGCTTAGATTCTGTTTAGTTGTTTGTAATCATTTCACCACATACTTACTTCACTAATTATTAAGCAAAGCATATCATGCTATTTGATAATTAAATCTTCTAGTCGCTTTAAAATTGAAATAACTTACCATAATTTCAAAAGAGAATTTATTAGGACTATTTTACTTTTGTGTATTAGAATACTATTTAGATTGAACTAAAAAAGGACGGAAGTCTGTAATTCAGAATTTCAAGTCTATAATTATGAAGCATACTTGTACTATAAGCGGAATGAGTTGCCAGGGATGCAAATCTCATGTAACCAAAGCGCTTGAAAATATTCCGGAAGTAACAAAAGTTGAGGTAAATCTTGAAAAAGGTATTGCTGAAATTTCTATGAAAGATAATGTTGAACTTGAAAAGTTTCAGCATGCTTTAAAGAATGCAGGTGGAAATTATCAAATATCGATTCCTACTGAAAACAATACTTCCGAAGAGAAACTAATGACGCATTCTTATACAATAAGCGGAATGTCTTGTAATGGTTGTCGCTCTCATGTAGAAAAAACTTTAAATGAAGTAGAAGGAGTCGAAAATGCCAAAGTGAATCTTGAAAAAGGTATTGCCGAAATTTCTATGAAAGATCATATTGAACTTGAAAAATTTCAGCAAGCTTTAGAAAATGCCGGTGGAAATTATCAAATATCGATTCCTACTGGAAAAAATACTTCCGAAGAAAAACTAATGACACATAATTATCATGTAAGCGGAATGTCTTGCAATGGTTGTCGCTCTCATGTAGAAAAAACTTTAAATGATGTTGAAGGAGTCGAAAATGCTGAAGTGAACCTTGAAAAAGCAGAAGCGACTATCAGTATGCATCATCATATCAAGATTGAAAAGTTTCAGGAAGCTTTAAAGAATGATGGTGGTGGATATGAAATTCATTCAGCAGATCATAAGCATCATCATTCAGAAAAAACTAAAAAGAAAAAGAAGCCTAAAGCTAAAGGAAATGGTAAGTGGTATTGCCCAATGCACTGCGAGGGAGATAAAATGTATGATGAGCCGAGAGATTGCCCCGTATGCGGAATGGATTTAGTGCAAGAGCAAATTTTAAGTGCTTCAAATACCACATATACCTGCCCAATGCATCCAGAGATCGAGGAAGATGAGCCTGGGGATTGCCCAATTTGCGGTATGGATCTGGTTGCTAAAGATCCTGAACCCGATGCGCAAAATTCAACTTATTTAAAACTGCGTAAAAAGTTTTGGCTTTCTATAGCCTTTGCGTTGCCGATTTTTCTCATTGCAATGTCTGATATGCTAAATGAGAATCCGCTTTACCAAATTATGGATTTACAATATTGGAATTGGGTGCAATTTGGATTATCGATCCCGGTAGTATTTTATACCGCCTGGATGTTTTTTGAACGCGCCTGGAAATCTATAGTGAAATGGAATTTAAACATGTTTACACTGGTAGGAATCGGTTCTGGGATAGCTTGGGTTTTTAGTGTGTTAGGATTATTATTTCCAGATATTTTTCCCGATCAGTTTAAAACGGAAGCGGGAACGGTGCATGTTTATTTTGAAGCCGCTACGGTAATTTTAACTTTGGTACTATTAGGCCAAATGTTAGAAGCCCGAGCACACGATCGTACCAATTCGGCTATAAAAGAATTACTGAAACTGGCGCCCAATAAAGCGACTAGAATTAAAGATGGAAAAGAAGAAGTTGTAGCGATTGATGAGATTGAGGAAGGTGATATTTTAAAAGTAAAACCCGGAGAAAAAATCCCGGTAGACGGAATAATTAAAGAAGGAAAATCTTCTATTGATGAAAGTATGATTACCGGAGAACCTGTTCCTGTAGAGAAATCTGCTGAAGATAAAATAACTTCAGGAACTATAAACGGGAATTCTTCTTTCACGATGATTGCCGAGCAAGTGGGCGATGAAACCTTGCTTTCGCAAATTATCCAGATGGTAAACGATGCTAGTAGATCGCAAGCTCCAATTCAACGTTTAGCCGATAAAATTTCAGGGTATTTCGTGCCGATTGTGGTATTAATTTCGGTTATCACTTTTGTGATTTGGGCTATTGTTGGTCCGTCGCCATCGTATGTTTATGCTTTTGTAAATGCTATTGCGGTTCTAATTATTGCTTGCCCTTGTGCTTTAGGTTTAGCTACGCCAATGTCGGTTATGGTAGGAATAGGGAAAGGAGCGCAAAATGGAGTATTGATTAAAAATGCTCAGGCTTTGGAGCAGATGAATCAGATTGATATACTAATTATCGATAAAACCGGAACCATTACAGAGGGTAAACCTTCCGTAGAAAAAATAGTGAGTGTTGGGGATTATTCAGAAGATGAGATTGCACAATTTATCGCTGCTTTAAATAGCCATAGCGAACATCCATTAGCTTCAGCAACGATAAAATATGCTAAAGAGAAGGAAATTAAAATTGAAGAAGCTTCAAATTTCGATTCGATTACCGGAAAAGGCGTAATTGGAGAATTTCAGCAGAAAAAATTAGCGCTGGGAAATAAGGCGATTTTAGATGAAATGAGTATTAATACTTCAGAAAAAATAGATCGTCAAATTGAAGAATTTCAGCAACAAGGAAAAACGGTTTCTTATTTAAGTGTGGCAAATAAGGTTGAAGGCTTCGTAGTGATTTCAGACCCGATAAAGAAAACAAGTAAAGAGGCGCTTGCTAAGCTAAAAGAAGATGGCGTTGATGTTATTATGCTTACCGGCGATAACGAACGTACAGCCAAAGCAGTTGCCGATGAAATGGAAATTGATTTTAAAGCTGGAATGCTGCCACAGGATAAAATGAGAGAGGTTGAAAAACTTCAGCAACAAGGACGAAAAGTAGCTGCTGCGGGAGACGGAATTAACGATGCCCCAGCTTTAGCAAAAGCGGATATCGGAATTGCGATGGGAACCGGAACCGATGTTGCTATAGAAAGTGCAGAGATTACTTTGGTAAAAGGCGATTTAAAAGCGGTACTAAAAGCACGGAAACTAAGTGATAAAGTAATGGCGAATATTAAGCAAAATCTATTTTTTGCTTTGATTTATAACAGTATAGGCGTACCGATTGCTGCCGGAATTCTATATCCTTTCTTCGGAATTTTATTATCACCAATGATTGCTGCTTTGGCGATGAGTTTTAGTTCGGTTTCGGTAATTGCAAATGCGCTGAGGTTACGTGCTGCGAAACTTGATTAGAATAAGTAACATTTTAAAAAATTAATTTATGAATGATTTTTTAAGCAAATGGGGAGAAGCTGCAAATACCAGTCTGGGTTTTTTCTGGATGGCGTTATGGGCTTTTGCGCTGGGATATGTGATAAGTAGTTGTATTCAGGTTTTTGTAACCGAAAAACGGATGCAAAAAACAATGGGTGAAAATGAATCTAAGGGTGTCTTGCTGGGAACATTTTTCGGTTTTATAAGCAGCTCTTGTAGTTTCGCCGCTTTAGCTTCTACGAAGAGTTTGTTTAAAAAAGGAGCAAGTTTTGTTTCAAGTATCGCATTTTTACTGGCTTCGACTAATTTAGTGATAGAGCTGGGAATCATTATTTCAATATTCCTAGGATGGCAGTTTGTTGTAGGAGAATATTTAGGCGGAGTTTTACTCATCTTGATCAGTTGGTTGCTTATTCGTTTATTTCATCCTAAAGCACTTATTAAGAACGCCAGAGAAAGACTTCAAACTGATGAGGATGACGATAATGACGACCAGAAATCCTGGAAGAAAAGAATAAAAACTGAAAAAAGCTGGGCAAAGGTTTCTCAGCAATACGGAATGGAGTGGAAAATGGTGTGGAAAGATGTGACGCTTGGTTTTACTATTGCCGGGATTGTTGCAGCTTTTATTCCGGATTCCTTTTTTCAAACACTATTTATTAATAGCGGGCAGGGAAATACAAATTTTTCATTTTTGACGATCTTAGAACATATTATTGTTGGTCCTGTGGTTGCGTTTATAACGTTTATTGGTTCGATGGGTAATATTCCATTAGCCGCGCTGTTATTTGGTAAAGGAGTAAGTTTTGCCGGGGTCATTGCTTTTATTTTTAGTGATTTGGTAGTTTTTCCTGTTCTGAGAATAAACGCAAAATATTATGGTTGGAAAATGTCCTTTTTCATCTTAATGCTTTTATTTATTTCTTTAGTTGGAGCTTCTTTATTATTGCATTACGGATTTTTAAGTTTCGATTTAATTCCAGATCCTTCTAGCGTGCAGGTTCAAGATCAGACTTTTTTTAAAATAGATTATACCTTTTTTCTGAATATTGCTTTTTTGCTTATTTCAGGATATTTGATCTACTTAGGTTTCTTTAAAAGAACCGATGTAATGCAAATGAAAGAAATGGCGCCAAAAAGTAAATTGATGGAAAAAAGCCTAAAATATATTGCTTTTGTTTGTTACGCCTGGCTCGCTGGCGGGATGATCGTAAAATATTTTATTCAGTAATTAAGAAATAAAAAAAGAGAAGCTAAAAGCTTCTCTTTTTGCAATTAAACTAGAATAAATAGGAGTTATTTGGGGTTTACTCTTTACCTTTTTTGACGCTCTGCGAATGCCATTCTTTTTGTTGCTTTCCAAAGCTCATATTGCTCTTTACTCAAAATTTCCAGCATAGCTTGTTGAAATGCTATTTCTCTATCTAGACGCGCATTCATTTGCTCAAATGATTGCTCTCTAAGATTACTATTTTTAGCAGCTTCTTTTCTGTCTTCTTTTAGTTCATGCTTTTCTTCAGCGTGATTTACATATAATTTCTGAAATTCTTTTTGCTGGTGTTCGGTTAGATCTAGGTCTAATGTTAATCTTTTTGATTTCAGAATAGCTTTTTCTTCAGCAGTCATATTCATAGCTGCACGTTCCTTCATTTGCTTTCTACGACTTTCTTTCTGCTGCGCAAAAGAAGATATCGAAACAAGCATCATCATTAAAAAACATAATTTTTTCATCTTGAAGCGATTTAAAGTGAATTCCTTACTAAGACTGTTAAAATACTAAAAGGTTTAATTAAATCATCTGAAAACTTCACATAAAAAAACCTGCCTCGTGGGGGAGACAGGTTTAAATCTAATAAATCATATAGATTCTATGGATAGATTAGTCGTTAGGGTTTAGAATTTCATCTATTCGTTCTAATGCATCCTGAAGGTGATATCTAGTTAACGTATCTCCTGATCGGTACATAGAATTTCTTATTTGTCTTTGGAGTGTCTTTAATTCTCCTCTAACAATTGGTCGAATATCACTTTGCGCTACATTTACGTTAGTTCTACTAACCCAACGGCGATAAGCACTAGGAATCGCTGCCTGATCTTCGGTCATTAAATGTCCTAAACGATCGATATACGCTCTTTGTAAGTTTCTACGATATCTATCGATTTTTTTACCTGAATTTAATTCGTTCCAGATTCCAGAACGTAAGTCTTCCATCATGTCTAGAAGCGTATATGCTTCTTTCCCATTAACTTCTTCGTTTTCAAGTAAACGTTGCATTCTTCCGAAGTCAAGTACGTTAGAAAGTGTACTACTTTGCATACTTCTAATTCTTTCGATATTTCCGTCGAATTCGATTTTATTGAAAATGTCCTGATCGATTAACCAATTTGGAGTTTCAAACAATTGTTCTTGTAAAAAGTCCATTGCTCTTTCCTGTTTTTCTTTGGCAACATGCGTATAAACGGCACCTTCCTGGTCGTAGGTTTTAGAGTTCTCGTAAACACCACCAATATTAGCAGCTACGTGACCCATATAGCGATTTAGTTGGCTAAGCACCTGGCCATAAAGCTCGTCTAAGTCTTCGTAATCCTTACCATCTTCAGCAGTCCACTCTATTAATTTAGGAACAATACGCTTCAAGTTTTTGATACCGTATTCACTAGCAAGCATTGCGTCGTCACCAAGATCTTCTGTTTGAGAAGAAGGGTCTATTACTCCGCCACTTTGCTGACTTCCGAAGCGATATAAAGGATCACCTGCATGTTCTAAAATCCATTCATCTAAAACAGGCTTTTCTTCTCTACCTTCTTTTTCTGGAATAGGTTTATATCCCCACATAATCGCATACTTGTCGTAAGGACCAATATTTGGCATTAAAGCAACATCACCATCACCTGGCTGAGCTACATAATTGAAACGTGCATAATCCATAATTGATGGTGCAGTTCCATATTTTGCGGTGAATTCTGGATCACGTAAGTCTTCAACTGCATAAGCCGGGCTGCTACCCATATTGTGCGGAAGACCTAAAGTGTGACCAACTTCATGAGAAGAAACGAAACGAATTAAACGCCCCATTATTTCATCTTTAAATGCTACGCCACGAGCTTCCTCATTAATTGCAGCCGTTTGTACAAAATACCAGTTTCTAAGTAATGTCATTACATTATGGTACCAGTTGATATCAGACTCCAATATTTCTCCAGAACGTGGATCGCTTACGTGAGGACCATTCGCGTTAGGAATTGGTGAAGCTAAATAACGAACGGTTGAATAACGAACATCTTCTGGGCTCCAATCTGGATCTTCCTCTGGGGAAGGTGCCTCTTTAGCGATAATTGCATTTTTGAAACCGGCTTCTTCAAAAGCTACTTGCCAGTCTTCGATACCTTGCTTAATGTAAGGAACCCATTTTTTTGGCGTTGCACGGTCGATGTAATAAACGATTTGTTTTTTAGGTTCAACTAACTCACCGTTTTCAAACTTCTCCATGTCTTCCTCCTTAACCTCTAGTCTCCAACGGTCAAGATATTCAACAGTTTTACTCTTTTGTACGTCCAAACCATAATCGGTTTGGTTCGTTGTAAACCATCCTACACGCTCATCAAAGTAACGACGCTCCATTGGTTCTTCTGGCAAAAGAATCATAGAATTACTAAATTCTACCGAAATTGATCCTGTGCTAGAATTAGACGGAGGGTTACCCGCATTGTAGGTTTTTATATGTCGAACTTCGATATTTTCAGGATAACTTCTTATCGTATCTATAAAAGAACGGCTATCATCTAATCTCGAAACTTTATATTGTTTACGGTAGCGGTCACCTAGACCTAAAGCCTGTACATCTTTTTTGTAAAGATCGGTAACTTCGATAACAGTAGATTTGTTTATAGAATCTTTACCAATAGTTTCAACATCAAAAGAGCTTAAAATTGGCTCGAAGTTAGAGTTGACAACAGCCTCGTGAACAGGTAGCGAATCTGCAGCATAAATATCATAAGATACGACTCTTAGTAAAACCTGATCACCTTTCTTTTGCCAGCGGTGTACCTGTGTGTTTTGTTTACCACCACCAAATCCAATACCTGAGGCTGTTTTGGCGATTCTTGTTACAGTAAGCATTTCTCTATTAAAAAGGCTATCTGGAATCTCGTAGTAATACTTGTTTTTTACTTTGTGTACGGTAAAAAGACCTTTATCTGATTTTGCATCTTTAGTGATGACTTTTGCGTAAGGTTTTAATCCGTCTTTAGATTCTTCTTTTTGTGCATTAGCAGACTGATCTTTCTTGTTTTTCTGAAAAACAGCACAAGAGGCCATTAAAAAGGAAAGACCGACAGCACAAATCCTGATCGGTAATTTGTTAGTCATAAATTAGGTTTGATTTTTATTAAAGCTGAATAAATTTTTTAAGTGTGCTACACTGAAATATTCAACCTTGTTATTAGGACTCATTTTTCTTAAAAAGGTTTAAAACGAAGTTAAGGAAAATGGAAAACATGGCATTTTGTAATAAAAAAAGGCTACAAATTAATGTAGCCTTTCAGGTATAATTTTAAATAGAAGTAAGCCTTATACAACGCTTATCTTCATTTCTTCACCTTCCTTAAATACATTTATCATTTTATGTTTTCTAAGCGATTTTAGAGCTTTATCCCATTTTTTATTACTCAAGCCAGATTTCTCTTTAATAAGATCCATATTATGGTTTTCGTCATCTTTCAGTAATTGGTAAACTGCTTTTTCTTCTTCAGTAAGTTCAACCTGTTTTTTCTCCGGCTTCATTTGTGGGAAAAACAATACTTCCTGAATAGATTGATTATTGGTTAAAAACATAATTAAACGATCCATCCCAATTCCTAATCCAGATGTTGGAGGCATACCATATTCTAAAGCACGCAAGAAATCCTGATCGATAAATTCGGTTGCTTCATCATCACCTTTTTCAGCTAATCGCAATTGTTCTTCAAAGCGCTCACGCTGATCGATAGGATCGTTAAGTTCTGAATATGCATTAGCGATTTCTTTACCACAAACCATAAGCTCGAAACGCTCGGTTAATTCTGGATTTTCACGATGCGTTTTACAAAGTGGGCTCATTTCTTTTGGATAATCGGTAATAAAGGTTGGTTGGATGTAATTTCCTTCACATTTTTCACCAAAAATCTCATCGATAAGTTTCCCTTTACCCATGGTTTCATCTACCTCAATACCCATTTCTTTCGCAGCCTCGAATAATTCTGCTTCAGATTTACCGGTAATATCAAATCCTGTGAATTCGATAATAGCATCAGTCATGGTAACACGCTTATACGGTGCTTTAAAATCTACCTTATGTTTTCCGAAGGTAGCTTCTGTAGTTCCATTAACCGATGTTGCACAATGTTCTAATAGTTTTTCAGTAAAATCCATCATCCAGTTATAGTCTTTGTAGGCTACATAAATTTCCATTGCTGTAAATTCCGGATTGTGAGTTCTATCCATTCCTTCATTTCTGAAGTTTTTCGAGAACTCATAAACGCCATCAAAACCACCAACGATTAAACGCTTAAGATAAAGCTCGTTTGCAATTCTTAAATATAGCGGAATGTCTAGCGCATTATGATGGGTAATAAAAGGTCGAGCCGCAGCACCACCAGGAATCGACTGAAGAATTGGAGTTTCAACCTCGAAATATCCAGATTCGTTAAAGAAATTACGCATTGCCGTAAATAACTTGGTACGCTTTACAAAAATTTCTTTCACTTTAGGATTCACCGCTAGATCTGCGTAACGCTGACGGTAACGATGTTCTGGATCTGTGAATCCATCGTATGTATTTCCTTCTTTATCTGTTTTTGGTAAAGGCAATGGACGGATAGATTTGCTTAAAAGCTCAAAATCTTTAACCATTACAGTCATTTCACCAACTTGTGTTTTAAATAATTCTCCCTGGATACCTATAAAATCACCAATATCCAGCAGTTTCTTATATACATCATTGTACAAGCTTTTATCTTCTCCGGTACAAATTTCGTCACGATTAAAGTAAACCTGAATCTTACCTTTAGAGTCTTGTAATTCTGCGAAAGATGCTTTTCCCTGGATTCTTCGGGACATTAGTCTACCCGCGATAACAACTTTTTTACCTTCTTCGAAACTTGCCTTTATATCGGCAGAGGTGTGATCTAATGGAAATAAGTCGGCCGGATAAGGATTAATTCCTTTTTCTCTTAATGTAGCCAGTTTTTCTCTTCTTATGATTTCCTGTTCAGATAGCTGCATGATGTAATTTTAAATTTTAGCTTCTTCCTTTTTTAGGAAGCAGCTGCAAATATAATGACAATCAGAGTACCAACCAATGATCTATTTAAGATTAGCTATGAATCTGAAGCAGAAATTATATCTTTGTTTTTGTTTTAGATAAAATCGATTTTATGAGTATTTGGCGCGTAATTTTATCAATATTTTTTCCGCCCTTAGCGGTATTTGATAAGGGGTGCGGTTCTATTATTATAGTGCTGCTTTTAACCCTTTTAGGTTGGATTCCCGGAGTAATCGCTGCACTCATAATTTTAAATAATCCTAATAAATGATGACTGTGCAACAGAACAAGAAGATTGAAGTAAGGGAATTAGGGTTTAAAGATTACAAAGACACCTGGGACTACCAAGAACAGTTATTCAAGGAGATTTTGGAGCTGAAAGTTAAAAATAGGCGAGAAGGATCTCAAGAGGAAACGCCTAATTATCTACTTTCAGTAGAGCATCCCCATGTTTATACGTTGGGAAAAAGCGGAGATATTTCTAATCTTCTTATCAACGAAAAGCAATTAAAAGAAAAAGGCGCTACTTTTTATAAAATCAATCGGGGAGGAGATATAACCTATCATGGTCCCGGACAAATGGTGATTTATCCTATTTTGGATTTAGATAATTTTTTTACCGATATTCATAAATATTTAAGGTTGTTAGAAGAAGCAGTCATTCTTACTTTACAGGACTACGGAATAAAAGCAGAACGTAGTGAGGGAGAAACCGGAGTTTGGTTAGATGTGGGTACACCATTTGCGAGAAAAATATGTGCTATGGGTGTTCGAGCGAGTCGCTGGGTTACCATGCACGGTTTGGCATTAAATGTAAATGCAGATTTGGGGTATTTTGATAACATTGTTCCCTGCGGAATTAAAGAAAAAGCAGTAACATCTCTTAATGTTGAATTAGGTAAAGCCAGTATCGACATGGAGGTGCTGAAGCAAAAATTTCTTTCGTACTTTAAGGAATTGTTTGATGCGGAATTGAGTTAAAGTTCAATTCTAACTGCTCTGGCAAAAGTCTAAAGCTTTTACGATGGTATTTAGTTATACCGAATTTTCTTATCGCTTCGCGATGTTCCTTGGTTGGATATCCTTTATTTTGCTTCCAGTTATACATGGGGAATTCCTCATGAATTTTCTCCATATATTCATCTCTATAGGTTTTTGCTAAGATAGAAGCAGCAGCGATACTAAGATATTTATCATCTCCCTTAATAATACATTCGTGAGGAATATTATTGAATGGTTTAAATCTATTGCCATCTACAATGATGTGTTCCGGCAGCACTTTTAATTGCTCAATAGATTTATGCATAGCTAATATTGAAGCATTCAAAATATTGATTTCATCTATGGTCTCCATAAAGATATGTGACACTCCATAAGTGCTACTTTCATTTTCTACTATTTCTCTTAGCGAAGAACGGTTCTTTAAAGATAATTTTTTAGAATCCCTCAATATCTTATTTTTAAAAGATTCTGGTAGAATTACAGCAGCTGCAGTTACAGGCCCTGCTATACAACCTCTACCTGCTTCATCTGTTCCACATTCATATTCGCAATTTTTTAGATGTCTTTTCAGGAGCATTTTTAGGGTTGGATTTTTTAAATTATTCCAAAGTTCACAGCATGTATTCTGGATAATAATATATGTTTTATTCTAATACTAGTACTCTTAATCTCAAAACGATTCATCTTAAGATTAAAATATTGTTTTTTATGTTAAAATTACAATTTCGTTTTTCTTAAAGAAGCATTAAAAATTTCTGCGTTGTTTGAAGTATTCTCATTTAGAGACTAGTTGAACTATTTTTTACTAATGAAAGTTTTTATTTATGCTTAAACGTTTTACTTAAAAGTTATTTTCAAATTTTTCAGGATTTTGTTAAGCTCTAAATTCTTAGCATTTTTGCGACTTGCTAATTCAAATTTAACGAAAAATGAAGAAAAAATTACATGTTTGTTTAACACTAGTTTTGGTGTTATGCGGGCAACTTTTGTTCGCGCAACAAAAAACCGTTGCCGGAAAAATTTTGGACGAAAGTGGTCTTCCATTGCCCGGAGTAAATGTAATCGAGGATGGAACCTCAAATGGGACTCAGACCGACTTCGATGGGGAGTATAAAATTAGAGTAGAGACAGGTGCTACCTTAATTTTTAGTTATGTTGGGTTTGTCACTAAGAGAATCGTAGTGGGAACAGATGATGTTTATGATATAACGTTGAATACCGATTCCGCTGCTTTAGATGAGGTCCTCGTAGTTGCTTATGGTACAACCACGAAAGAATCGTTTACAGGTTCAGCAAGTACGATAAAGGCTGAGCAATTAGAACAGCGATCTCTTACTTCTCCATTATCTGCAATTGAAGGGAATTCTACCGGAGTTCAGTTTTTATCAGCATCCGGTCAGCCGGGTTCGTCACCAAATATCATTATTAGAGGTGTAGGTACTCTTAACGGAGATACAGATCCATTAATTATCGTTGATGGAGTTCAGTTCGAAGGCGCTTTGAATGCTTTGAATCAAAATGATATTGAATCTATGACCGTTTTGAAAGATGCGGCTTCTACATCACTTTACGGTTCTCGAGCTGCTAATGGTGTTGTTCTAATAACAACTAAAAATGGTAAAGGGAGTCAAGAATTACGTGTAAATGTAGACTCTCAAATAGGTGTTGTTAATCGTGCAATCTCGCTTTATGATAACGTAAACCCAGGAGAGTACTACGAACTTATGTGGCAAGGTTATAAAAATTCTTTAGATGTCGATAATCCTGAGGCTGAGGCTTCAGCAACGATTTTTAATCGTTTAGGATATAATCCTTTTAATGTACCTAATGATCAAATTGTTCAAGAAAATGGACAGCTTAATCCTGAGGCAGAAGTTATTGCAAAAGGTTTAGATTGGTACGAGCCTTTGGAAAGAACAGGAGAAAGAATGTTTAATTCAGTAGATGTTTCTGCTGGGGGCGAAGATCATAATGTATTTTTTTCTGTCTCTAATTTGAAAGAAGAAGGATATGTTGTGACTAGTGACTTTGAGAGAACTACTGCTCGAATCAAAGGGAATTTTACTCCTACAGATTGGTTAACATTGGGAGGTAATGTTAACATGGCACTTTCTGAATCGAACGGGCCGTCTTCTAGAGGTTCTTCTGTAGCAAATCCATTTGGCTTTGCGAAAAATATGGGTTCGATTTACCCAACTTACATAGTAGATCCGCAAACGGGTGATTACATTAGAGATTCAGCCGGAAATTTACAATTTGATAGGGGAGAAGGTTATGCTGACTACGGAATTCAATCACGACCAACGAATGTTGGTAGACATGCAATTGAAGAAGTTTTATTGAATAAAGATAAGACTGAGACTAATAATTATGGTGTAAGAATGAACGCAGGTATTCAAATTATAGATGGTTTGAAGCTGGATATCTTATATGGTCAGGATGTTAATGACTATAAAAACAAACGTTACGAGAATAACCTCGTCGGAGATGGGCAACCAGCGGGTAGATATAGAGAAACCAGATTTAGAAGAACAGTAGAAAACTTCAACCAAATCTTGAATTATAATAAATCTTTTGGAGACCATAGTTTTGATTTGACTTTAGGTCATGAAAGTTTTGATAGAACTTATTCTGAAGTATATGGTTTTAAAAATACACAGACAGCTGAAGGTATATATGAATTTGATAACTTCTCTACAATAGCGACTTTGGATGGTTACACCTCAGATAAAACGCTAGAAGGATATTTCTCTAGGCTTAACTATAATTTTGAAGAAAGATACTACTTAAGTGCATCTATTAGAAGAGACGGTTCTTCTGTTTTCGACGAAGATGTTAGATGGGGTAATTTTTACTCTATAGGTGGTGCATGGAGAATTGATCAGGAGGAATTTATGGACAATGTAGATGTTGTTAATAATTTAAAGCTTCGAGCTTCTTACGGTGAGGTAGGTAACGATGACCTTGATGATTATTATATTTCGCAACCAAGATATTCTTTGCTTCCAAATGCGGGTAGTCCAGGAATTTATTGGTCAGACTTAGGTAATAGCTCATTAACATGGGAAACTATAGAAAGTTATGATGTAGCAGTCGAATTTGGTCTTCTTGATTATAGATTGAGTGGATCTTTAGAGTATTATAGAAGAAATTCTTCAGATCTTTTATACAATGTACCTCTGCCAATATCTATGGGATTAAATGAAGGTCCAGATAATATTGGAGATATGTATAACGAAGGATTTGAATTAGGATTGGAAGGTATCTTAGTTGATAATGAGAATTTTAAATGGAATTTAGGTTTACAATTTTCTACTTATAAAAACAGAATTACGTCTTTACCAGATCCTTTTGTTACAGGGTCTAAGAGATGGATGGAAGGTAGATCCAGATATGATTTCTTTTTGTACGACTATGCAGGTGTAGATCCAGAAAATGGAGACGCACTTTACTATTCTTACGAAGAAGACGCTGAAACGGGAGAATACGTTCCGGTAATCAACGAAGAAGGGGAACATGTTACTTTAACAGATCCCACTGATGCTAATAGAACTTATGTTGGTGCAACCGCAATACCAGATTTAATAGGATCAATTAGAAATCAATTTAATTATAAAGGATTTGGTTTAAACTTCCTTTTTACCTACCAACTTGGTGGCGAAATATTGGATTATGGTTATGCCAATATGATGCATGAAGGTGCTTATGGTGAATCAATGCATCCAGACGCTTTAAATGCATGGAAAAATCCTGGTGATCAAACCAATGTTCCAAGGTTAGAAAATGGGAATACCAATTTATCACCATCTTTGTCGTCTAGATGGTTAACAGATGCTTCTTTCATTTCTTTACGTAATGTGAATTTATCATATAATTTCAATAGTGGATTTATTGATACTATAGGTGTTAAAAACTTACGCTTATTTGTGTCTGCCGAGAATTTATTTATGGTGTCCGAAAGAAAAGGACTTAATCCACAATACAATTTATCAGGAACTCCAAGCGGAAATGATTACAATCCGAGTAGAATTATTTCAGCTGGTTTAAATATTTCCTTTTAAGAATCTAAAAAAGATACAATAATGAATATACTTAATAAATCTCGTTTTTCTTTTTGCCTAATGCTAGTTGCTTTAATTAGTGTTAGCTGTTCGGATGATTTTCTCCAAAATTCTCCAACAGATGCAATATCTGCCGAAGATGCGCTGTCAAGTACAGATAACATGATGCTAGTTTTAAATGGTTTGCATAGGCAGGTTTATTCTCAAGCACAATTACCTGGTTCTTCATCCAGTAGGAGTGGTGAAAGTCATTTTATACCTTCACTAGATGCAATGGGCGGAAGTATAATACATTCTTCTCCTGGAAATGGATGGATGACATCAGACTTGCAGTGGTTAACGCACACAAATCCAACTTATACAACTGTATATAATTTTTGGTACCAGCGTTATCATTTTATTGCGAGCTCTAACTCGATAATTAATACTGTTTCAGAAGGTGATTTTGCTGAAACTCCACGCCTTAATAATGTTCTAGGGCAGGCTTACGCTTATAGAGCTTGGGCTTACCACAAACTCGTTACTACCTATGCTAAGGGTTATACGATTGGGAATCCATCGACAGATCTTGGTGTGCCTATCGTTTTTTCTACTGAAACACCTTACGAGAGTGCACCACGCTCTACTGTAGAAGAAGTTTATGCTCAAATGGAAAAGGATATTGATGAGGCAATTGCCCACTTGGAGAATGCAAGTAATGCAGCTAATAAATCTCATATTTCTTTAAATGCTGCCTACGGTATAAAGGCAAGAATTGCACTATCTAAAGGAGATTGGGAAACTGCTGCCGAAGCTGCTGCGTTAGCAAGAGACGGTTACCAATTATTAGACGAATCACAATGGCTATCTGGATTTAATACTGTAGATCTTTCAGAAGTTATTTGGGGAGGTGAAGTTATCGATAGCGAAACAAATTATTTTCAGTCTTATTTTTATTATGTTTCTCCTACTTTTAATGGTAGCCAGAATAGAAGTAATCCAAAGATCATAAGCAGTGGATTATATGACATGATTCCTGAGACTGACTTTAGAAAAGAAGCTTGGTTGCCAATGGCACCTAATACAAATCCTTCTGCTTCAAACGGAGAGGGAGGAAGCTATGAGTCTGATCCTAATTATGATTCTGAGGAAGAATTTCAGAACGCAAAGGATGAAATTATTGCTACATACGGGATGACTAGTGCGCACAATACACATCCATACATGACGGTTAAATTTCTACAACAAAATCCAGGAACTACAGATCCTGATGATGTTATTTATATGAGAGCTTCTGAAATGTATTTGATCGAGATCGAAGCTTTAGCTATGATGAATCAAACTAGTGAGGCTCAACAATTATTGCAGGAGTTTGGAGCATCTAGAGATTCTGATTACGACGCTTCAGATTTCTCTGATCAGGCTGAGCTTATGGAAGAAGTTAAATTCCAAAGAGGTGTAGAATTATGGGGTGAAGGATTTAGTTTTCATGATCATATTCGTTGGGATGAGCCATTAGATTATAGCGATTCTGGTGCTGCAAAAGTTCTTTATCAAGATGGTTATTTTCAAGAAAGACCATCACAGAATGATGACTGGATTTGGAAAATTCCACAAGCTGAAATAGATGCCAATCCTTATATTACTTCTAGTGATCAAAATTAGTTTTGATTAAATGATAGATTTAAAAGGTTGCTCTAAAAAAGCAACCTTTTTTAATTTATGGAGATGCTTTTGTATTTTGTTAAAATTAAGATACCTCAGCAATATCAAACGTTTTCATTGATTTTCTGTTAAGAACTTCACTTCATATTTCATTGCTTCTTTATGAAAAATTAACAATTTTGTTAATTCATTTTGAAATTAAATAATGATGAAGAAAAATCTAAGTAGAATGCTAACGCTGCTAATGGTGTTAGTGGTACAATTATCTATTGCACAAGAAAAATCCATTACCGGGACAGTAGTAGATGAAGATGGTTTACCATTGCCTGGTGTAAATGTTATTGAAAAGGGAACTTCAAACGGAGTGCTCACTAATTTTGATGGTAAGTATAGTATTTCAGCTCCAAAAGGTGCAACATTAAGTTTTAGTTATATAGGCTTCGGCACTAAATCAATAGTAGTTGGTTCAGATACTGAAGTTGATGTTACTATGGTTGTGGATGCTTCTGCTTTAGATGAAGTAGTCGTTACCGGTTATGGATCTACTTCGAAAAGAAACGTAACAACTGCGATATCTCAAGTAGATGCAGAAGATGCACAAAGAATTTCTGTGGCCAACATCTCCGCAGCGCTACAGGGAAACTCAACGGGAGTTCAATCAACTCAAGCTTCTGGAGCTCCTGGAGGTGAGGTGAGATTAAGAATTCGTGGAGCAACTTCTATTAATGGATCTAATAGTCCGTTATATATTGTTGATGGTGTACAAATAGAATCTGGATCAACAATTTCAGATAGTTATGGAGGGCAGCAAAATAGTGCGCTATCCAGTATTAGTCCTTCAGATATAGAATCTATAGAAGTATTAAAGGATGCAGCAGCAGCGGCAATCTATGGTTCTAGAGCTTCGAACGGTGTAGTAATTATAACTACAAAAAGAGGTAAATCAGGGAAACCCAAAGTTTCTCTAAGTTCTTACATTGGTATTCAAAACCCAATAGAGAAATACGAAACGATGAATTACGGCCAGTGGTTGAAATTCAGCGATGACTATTATCAGGCTTCAGAAGGATCGGGATATGCTTCATCTCAATATTCTGGTAATGAATCTCTAGCCGGCGCAAGTGATGCTGAACTCAGTCAATATTATAACTCGGTATCAAATCGTGGAGATAGTTATACGGATGCTATTTATAGAGATGATGCTGTGGTTCGTAATATCTCTGCTAGTGTTTCTGGTGGATCTGAAGGTACACAGTATTATTTAGCAGGATCGTCTTTTGACCAGGAAGGTGTTATTCTAGGACAAGATTATCATAGAGATAATTACACCATGAATCTTAACCAAGAGATTACAGATAAATTTAAATTCAACGGAGGGGTAACTTTGACCAGTGAGGAACAAGTTATGGCTAATGGTGATAATAATATATACGGAGTGCTATCCAATGCGGTTCTTGAATCACCTGGTAATGGAATTTTTAATGAAGACGGTTCTTACAATAGTACAACTTGGCAATTTTCAAATCCTGTTCAAAATGCTCTTTTAGATCAGGGGAATTTGGAAACATTTAGAATTTTGGCAAACGCTGAATTTACTTATGATTTTACCGACTGGTTGAGTTTTAGTTCCAAATATGGTCTTGATAATATGGATATTGATGAGAAACAATATAATCCATCTACAACTGCGAAAGGAGCTGGGACTAATGGCTATGCTTACCAAAGAATGGCTAGAATTAGAAGATTTATGACAACTCAAGCTTTAAATTTTGATGTAGATATCAATGATGATATCGCATTTACAGGATTATTGGCGGGGGAATATAATGGAAGAAAGTACAATTTCGTGAATGCTGAAAGAACTAATTTCGCGTCTCCAGATTTGCAAGAGGTATCACAAGGTGCAACTGTTTCAGGAGCGTTGGGAAGTTACAATGAATCAAAATTATACTCATTGATCAGTAGAGCCTCTTTCAATCTATATGGAAAATATATCATTGAAGGAAGTTTAAGAGCTGATGGATCTTCGAAATTTGGAGAGAATGAAAAATGGGGATATTTCCCTTCAGTTTCTGCAGGATATATTCTTTCAGAAGAAGAGTGGTTTAATAGTGAAGCCTTCAATTTTGTAAAATTGAGAGCATCTTACGGTGTTACAGGTAATGATACAGGAATAGGTTCTTATGATGCACTTGCAGGGGTAAGTTCTACACCCTACGCGGGAACCGTTGGTACAGCGATTACAGACATCGGAAATTCTGATGTAAAATGGGAGGTGACCAATCAGCTAGATTTAGGTTTCTCGTTAGGACTATTTAATAATGTTGTTTCTATTGAATATGATTATTTCGATAAAAAGACAGACGATCTTCTATTAGAAATTCCTCTAGCGTACTCCTCTGGTTTTAGTAGTTTTTACGGAAATGTAGGAGAAATGACTAATAAAGGTCATGAAGTTTCTTTAGATGTTCAAATCTTCGATACTCAGGATTTTAGTTGGAAGTCTTCGTTAGGATTCAGTACTTTAAAAAACAAGGTAACTTCACTTGATGGAAATTCTCCATTTACAAGAGGCTTTGCAAGTAGAGTTCAGGAGGGCGAAGAGTTAGGAGCTTTTTATGTTTTAGAGGCAGATGGATTATATCAAGAAGGTGATGAAATACCAGAGGCCCTTGTAGCTGATGGTGTAAGTACTGGTGATGTTAAATATGTCGATCAGAATGGTGACGGAGTTATAAATGATGCAGATTATATAATGGGAGGATCTCCATGGGCAGATTTTACAGCTTCTTGGACAAATAATATAAAATATAAAAACTTTGATTTATACTTTTTATGGGCATGGTCTGAAGGTAACGATGTATTAAATTCTACACTTCAATATACAGGTTCTGCAGCTAATCCAGTTTACGGGAAATTCGCTAACCAATTAAATTATTGGACGCCTGAAAATACCAACACGAATATTCCACGACCAAACTATGCTACATCGGCTTACAATAACTACGATTCAGCAAGATTAGTTGAAGACGGGTCTTTTATAAAACTAAGAAATGTAACCTTGGGATATACACTTCCTAATGATGTTTTAGGTTTTGCCAGTGTTCGTTTTTATGCATCAGCAGATAACTTATTAATGTTTACCGATTATTCAGGATTAGATCCAGAGGTTAACTATTCTGGTGATTCAGCAGTTACGAGCGGAACGGATTTTCTAACTCAAGGCGGGAATAAGGTTTATAAGTTTGGTGTAAATATTAATTTCTAAAAATTAAAGAATGAATAAATATATAGTATTATTTGTATTGCTAATAGGGAGTCTATTGGCGAGCTGCGAGGACGAGTTGGAAGTTGCCGATCCAACCACTATAGGGCAGGATCAGTTTATCACCGATATGACAACTGCACAGCAGGCTGTTGATGGTATCTATGATGGTATGCAAGATGTTTATGTTGCCGGAGCCTATCCAATTATGTCACTAGGATTGTATGCAGATGAGTTTGCACATAGTGGTTCTTATGGCATATTCGACGAGTTGGTTATTAACAACGTTCCTGCCACGAATACTGCAGTAGCTAACTTTTGGTTCTATCGTTATAAAGTAATTTTTAGAGCTAATGCTGTAATTAACGAAATGGAATCTGTAACCGGTATAGAAGAGTCAGATAAAAATGCAATAATTGCAGAAGCTAAAGGTTTAAGAGCACTAATGTATTTTGACTTAGTAAGAATGTTTGGTGGCGTTCCATTACCACATGAAAACGATTTGGTCTCAAATAATGGAGCTTCTGCTGCTAATGTTGCAAGATCTTCAGAACAAGAAGTTTACGATTATATATTAGCTGATTTGTTAGACGCTAAGGGTAATGTAGCAGATAGTGATGTTTATCATTTTTCTAATGATGCTTTAAATGTATTGTTGGCAAAAGTTTATATGAATCAAGAAGATTATGAAAATGCAACTACAATTTTGGAGAGTGTTATAAGAGAATATTCTTTAGTTAGTGATTATTCATCTGTATTTTCTAATGGTTCCAATTCTGAATCTATTTTTAGAGTGAATTACAGTACTGACGATCAAAATAGTTTAGCATTTTATTTCTATCCATCCGGTTTGGGAGGTAGAAGAGAGGTTGCACCTTCTTCTAATTTACTAGATGCGTTTGTTGATGGTGATAACAGAATAAGTCTTATTACAAATGCAGATGATCTTAGCTCGACATATATAGCAAAATATAATGATGTATCAACAGGAACAGATCAAAGGTATATTTATCGTTATGCAGAAGTTGAGTTGCTTTATGCTGAATTGTTAGCGAGAAATGGAGATTTTGATACAGCTTCAACTTATATCAACGATGTACGTAGCAGAGCAGGTTTGGATGAAGTGGAATTAAATTCTTCTAATTTTATTGCTTTAATTTCGAAAGAAAGAAGAGTAGAATTCTTTGCTGAAGGTAAAAGATGGTATGATGCTAAACGTTTAAATATTTTAGACGAAGTTGTTGAAAATAAAGGAACTTCTTCTTTGAATACAAATAGACAAATTTGGCCAATCCCCCAGTCAGAAATTAATGCTAATAAAGAAATGTCTCAGGAAAGTCAGAATCCAGGATATTAGATAGAATTTTTATAGAAAACAAAAAGCCGGCATTTGCCGGCTTTTTGTTTTCTATAAAATGTTGTCATAGTTTCCCGTTTCAAGATTAGTATGATCTTAAAATTTTTTTTGGCCTGTTTCGAGTATAACAATCATATCTAATTTAGTTAAGGTTGCTATAATTACCAATCTATTAGCAGAAAAATAATTCTTTATCTAGATAGATCATTTTTTTATTGTGTAATTATAAAAACCTTGAAATTGGATAACCAATCACATTTCTTTAGAAATTCTAAAAATTAGCTGTGACTATCTCAATTCTTATCAATATACCGAAATATTAGCCTTTATATAATTAAAAACTCAAATACTAAATTTCAAAGTAGTATAAAATTAACATATCGTTAGTTTTTAACTATACTAACAATTTTTTATCAAAAATAGTGTTTGGATAAGATTTTGTAACTAAAATAGAGTTACTAAAACGGTTTACTGTCTATTTTGGCAAAAAAAATGACAAAATAAATATCAAAAGTTTTGTTTATTAAGTTATTATTATGATTTTTGGCTCAGGCTAATTCAAATTAATAAATAATGAAAAAAACATTACATGGATTGCTAACACTTTTTATGGTGTTAGTTGTGCAATTAGTTTTTGCACAGGAAAAAACGGTTACTGGGACTGTTGTGGACGAAGATGGTCTTCCTTTACCCGGTGTTAACGTTATCGAAAAAGGAACTAATAATGGTTATCAAACTAATTTTGATGGGGAATACGCTATATCTGTCCCTCAAAGTGCTATTTTGGTTTTTAGTTACGTAGGTTATACTACGCAGGAAAAAAGCGTAGGAAACACTACTAATATAGATGTGACTTTAGCTGTAGACGCTGCTGCTTTAGATGAGGTTGTAGTTATAGGTTATGGTACCAGAGATAAAACTGACGTAGTAGGTTCAGTTGCTCAGGTGTCTTCTGATGTCCTAGAGGATAGGCCTGCAGCTAACGTAGCAGATGCACTTCAGGGTAGAGTAGCGGGTTTACAGGTTTATACATCATCTGGAGAGCCTAATGCTGTTCCATCAATTCGTTTAAGAGGAGTTGGATCATTGGGAGCAGGTGATACTCCATTAATTTTGTTGGATGGCTTTCAGGTGGATGCAGGTATTTTTACTCGGTTGAATCCTCAGGATATTCAGGATATCTCTGTTTTAAAAGATGCTTCTGAAACAGCTATTTATGGTTCTAGAGCCTCTAATGGAGTGATAATTATTACTACAAAATCAGGTACTAAAGAGACCGATCCGAGTATTACAGTTGGTGTTCAACATGGGGTTTCAGAACTTGCTAATACAGATTATTTTGAGAGCGTTATGAATACAGAAACGCTTACAAATTTTTGGGTAGATGCAGGCATTTATAGTCAAGACCAGATTGATGGTATTTTAGCTGAAAACAATGCGGATACTCAATGGTATAAATGGTATTATAAAGACAATGCACCTACTACACAAGTTAATGTTAGTGCTAGTGGTGGGAGTGAAAGCACAAAGTATTTCTTATCAACTGGATATTTTGAACAAGAAGGTCTTGCATTTAGATCAGACTTTAAGAGATATACTTTAAGGAGTAATTTAACATCAGACATCACAAGTTGGATTACTGCTGGTCTTAATTTGGGAATGACTTATAATACAGATTCGGAAAATCCATACGGAACTAATAGTACGAATCGTGGTTTAGCTCTTTTAGCTCAACCTTTTTATTCCCCAATTAATCCCGAAACTGGAAATAGGTATGAAGGAGTGATACCTGGATGGAATAGATATGATCCTCAATATCTTGCAAATAATAACCCTTTTCAAAGAACTCAATTTCAAATTAATCCTTCAGGGTATGTTGAGCTAACACCTCTTGAAGGTTTGACTTTACGATCTGGAATTGGTATTAATGCATTTGATCGTAGAGAAACAAGTAACAGGTTGCCTTCATATGTAGGGTCTTTAAACGATGGTAGTTCTAGCGAATATTTCAGAAGAGATATCCAGATGACTGTAACAAATACTGTTTCTTACAGTATTGATTTTAATGACATTCATAATTTCACTTTATTAGGAGGTCACGAATGGCAAGATTATGATAGAGAAAATTTTTCAGCATCTTCGACCGGCCAATCAGATGATAGATTGATTATGTTAGGACAGGGACCAAACAATGCTAGTGTGGGTCAATTTAAGGCTGAGTGGAGTTTAGAGTCTTATTTTGGAAGGTTAGATTATAATTTTGATAATAAATATTATGTAAACTTTACTCTTAGACAGGATGGTTCTTCTCGATTTGGTAGAGATAATCGCGAAGCTACATTTTGGGCAGCTGGTGCTAGGTGGACAGCTACAGAAGAGGTGTTTTTACAGGATGTTTCCTGGTTAGATAATTTAGTTTTCAGAGCGAATATAGGTACTTCTGGTAATTCTGATATTGGAAACTATAATAGTTATGCTCTTGTTGGTACGAACCAGTATCAAGGACAAACTGGGTGGGGTCTAGCCACTCCTGGAAATCCTTCATTGCAATGGGAAAGTCAAAGATCAGCATCTGTGGGTATTGAGATTGAATTATTTGACAGATTGAGATTAGGAGTAGAATATTATGATCGTTTAACCGAGGATATGTTAATAGATGTTCCTTATCCATTCACAAGTGGTTTTGCTGAAGTAACCGAAAATACAGGTTCCTTGAAGAACTATGGATTTGATGTCAATTTAGAGTACGACATTATTAATCAAGCGGATTTTCGTGTAACTCCTTATGTTGCTTTTAACTATAATCAAAACAAGGTTACTGAACTTTTCCAGGGAAGAGATTATTGGATAATTCCTAATACCGGTGTGTCTTGGGTGGTTGGTGAACCTGTGTCCTATTTTTATCCTGTGTTTGCAGGAGTTAATCCAGAAAATGGAGATGCCGAATGGTATTTACCGAATGAAGATCCTGATGAAATTGTTTACAATAGAGAGGATCCTAATGCTGTAACTAATCAATTTAATACGGCTGCTCTACAGCAAAGTACAGGTGACGATAGATATCCGCCATTGAATGGTGGTTTTGGTTTGAATGTGGACTTTAAAGGATTTTATTTACAGTCACATTTCGCTTTTAGCAGCGGTAAAAATTTAATTAACAATGATAGATACTTCTTTGAGAACCCTTTTCAGTTCCCTGGCTTTAATCAGACTGAAAGAGTTTTAGATTATTGGCAGGAGCCTGGGGATCAAACATTATTCCCAAGAGCAGGTGTGCAGTTCACACAATTTGATTCAAGGTTGATAGAAGATGCTTCATTTATTCGTTTAAAGACCCTAACAGTAGGTTATAATATTCCTGCAAGTGCTTTAGTACAAACTGGAATATTGAAGGGTGCTAAAGTTTATTTTGCTGGAAGAAACTTGGTTACTTGGACTGATTATTTAGGGCCAGATCCTGAAGTAGATTCTAATATTGGATTAGGTACCAACCCTAATACAAAGCAGTTTACATTTGGTATTGATCTACAATTATAAAAAAACAGAAAAATGAAAAAACAAAATATAAAAAAGGGAATTTTAGGATTGTTTTTATCTATATCTTTTATCGGATGTGATGATCTTGAGAGATTTCCCTATGATGCTATAGAGCAATCCCAATCATTTCAGACTATCAATGATGCTGAAACTTGGAATACTGGTATGTATGCAACACTTAGGGGCAACGTTTATGGTGCATTCATGTTTCCAACAGATATTCAGGCTGATCAATTAAATGCAACTTCTGATTACGGTAATAGAAATGGAAATCCTCATAGATGGGAAGGTTTTCTTGCAGATGATGGAGCTCTACAAACAATTTGGTTTTCCCATTATGCAGCAATTAAAAATATCAATGCAGCATTAGAAGGATTTGAAACGATTTCAGTTGAAACGGCTGGCGATCAAGCTAATTTAGATCAATATACAGCTGAGGCACGTTTAGCGAGAGCTTTTTACTATCATAATTTAGTTGTTAGGTTTGGAAATGATTACGATCCTTCTAGTGCTTCTTCAGATTTAGGAGTACCTCTAGAGCTGGAATATGATATTTCAAGTAGACCATCGAGGAATACTGTTGCGGAAGTTTATAATCAGATTTTAGTTGATATTGAGGCTGCGAGACCAGGATTGTCTGATGTTGAAGGAGAACAGGGTGCTCAAAGATTTAATATAGATGTGTTAACTGCTTTGGAGGCAAGGGTTAAGCTGTATATGCAAGATTGGGAAGGTGCAAAATCTGCCGCGGATCAGCTAATAAATTCAGGTCGCTACCCTCTTATTAATAATGAGGAAGATTTTCGTAGTATGTGGGTTGATGACTATGCTCAAGAGGATATAATGCAACTTTTCGTAAGTGCACCTAATGAACTTGCAAACACCAATAGTATATATTTAGGCTACAATGGAGCGACTAATAGATTTACTCCTGATTTTATACCTTCTCAATGGGTTATAGATATGTATTCTGAAGATGACATAAGAAAAGATGTGTACTTTACTACTGGAGATGTTAATGATACTGTAGTTGTTCAGGGTGTTACATATACCGATCTAATTATGGTCAATAAATATTCAGGAAATCCTGATTTATGGACAGGAGCGAACACTAATTATCAGCAAGCTCCTAAAGTATTTCGTATAGCAGAAATGTATTTGATTTCTGCTGAAGCAGCTTTAAATATTTCAGATTCACAAGCCCTTGATCCATTAAATGAACTTAGAGATTCGAGAGGTCTTGAACCAATTGATTCTTCTGGTGATGGTTTGGTTGAAGCTGTTCGGGATGAAAGATTTAGGGAATTGGCTTTTGAAGGTTTTAGACTCGATGATTTAAGAAGGTGGGATTTAGGTTTCACACGTAGAGATCCTCAAAACATACAGCCTTTAGTTCAAGGGCCTAATTATTATACTAAGTCAGTAGAGGCTACAAATCCTAAATTTACTTGGGGTATTCCAACTAATGATATAACTATCAATCCAAATTTAGCTGGGCAGCAAAACCCGGGTTGGTAAGCTTATTTTTTAAAACTTTTATAAAACCACCCAACTTTGGGTGGTTTTTTTGTTTTTATACCAAATCCTGAATAGTAGCGTTATTTTTATATTTTTGTTGGATAAATTTTAGAATGAAGAAAGTATTCCTTTTAATTACGATTTTTAACTTTAGTTTTTTTAGTTATGCCCAGGAGCAAAAGCTGCCAAATAGAGGGGCTAAAGGCGAAGCAAAAGATTCTATAGTTGAGCCCACAATCGATCTATTCAAAATAATTTCAGTAGAGAACGATACAACACAGGTCGATACTTCGCTTACTATTCAGAAAGACTACAAATTCAATTATCTTCGAAAAGATTTGTTTGGGTTACTTCCTTTTGCAAATACAGGGCAAACATATAATGCTTTAACTGAATTTCGAGATTTCACTACTATAGCACCTAAATTCGGAGTCAGGGCAAGGCATTATAATTTTATGGAATCTGCCGATATACGATATTACAATGTTCCCACTCCTTTAACTGAACTTTATTTCAAAACTGTGCCAGAGCAAGGACAGCAATTGGATGCATTTTTTACAGTAAACACGTCCGAGCGTTTAAACTTTAGTGTCGCTTATAAAGGTGTACGGGCATTAGGGAAGTTTAGGCACATGTTAACTAGCACAGGCAATTTCAGGACTACCTTAAACTATCAAACTAAAGATAGAAAGTATAGGGCCAAATTGCATTTCATCAGTCAAGATTTAATGAATGAAGAAAATGGAGGTTTAACCAATGATGCTTTAGCATCATATATAGGAAAGGAAGAAGAATTTGAGGATCGGTCGGTATTGGATGTAAATTTTGAAAATGCAGAAAGTACTCTGTACGGGAAAAGTTTTTTTCTGGATCATAAATATTTTCTAAAAGGAGCTCAGGATAGTATAAATAATAAACTTTATCTTAGTCATAGATTAAACTACAGCTATAAAAAATTTCAATATCTCCAATCTAACGCTGCCAACAATATTCTTGGGGCATCATTTCAAAGTACAGGACTAAGAGATGAAGTTAGATATGAAAGTATGTCAAATACTGTAGCAGTCAATTTCGATAACGCTGTTTTAGGGGAAATATCTGGGAGAGCTGGGTTCACATCATTAGATTATTGGTATGATTCCGTTTTTGTAGGGGAAGACGGAGTTGTAGCAGATCGTTTGGATGGGCAAATGCTAGAGGTTGGCGGAAGTTATGATAATTATTTAGGAGGTTTCAATCTTCATGGAGATGTAGCTTTTTCTTTCGGTGATAATTTTTCAGGAAATCACATCATTGCTTCGGCAGGATATCAACTAGATTCATTCAATTTTCTAAACTTCGGGTTGAAGCAAACGAGCCGTGCTCCTAATCTTAATTTTTTGCTGTATCAAAGTGATTATATCAATTACAATTGGCAGCATGATTATGACAATGAAAATGCACAAAGTCTATTTTTCGAACTTTTTGCTAAAAAAATAGCGAATTTGAGCGGAGAGCTGACGCAAATTCAAAATTACACCTACTTTGGTGAAAATGGGGAGGGGGCAATTAAACCCTTTCAGTCAGGAGGCGATGTGCGATATGTGAAGCTTAAAGCCCAACGGGAGTTTGAATTCGGGAAATTCGCTTTCGATAATACCGTATTGTATCAGAAGGTCTCTGATGGGAGTGACGTATTTAATGTGCCCGAGCTGCTCACTAGAAATTCCCTTTATTTTAAAGACTTTTGGTTTGATAATGCCTTGTATTTACAAACCGGTTTCACTTTTACTTATTTTTCTTCGTATCAAATGAACGGGTATGATCCCGTTCTGGCAGAATTCTACGTGCAAAATGATACCAATTATGGTAATTATCCTTTAGTAGATTTCTTTTTCAACGGTAAAGTAGACCAGGCTAGAATATTCTTCAAACTCGAGAATCTTAATTTTGCGCTCAATGGCAACAATAATTTCTCCGCCCCACGATATCCGCACAATGATTTTATGATCCGATTTGGTATTGTTTGGAACTTTTTTCTTTAATTTCTATGGAAGAATGACTGCGCTTTTCGCATAAAATCTGTTATTTCTAAATTGTTAATCTAATGTTAAGTGGTTTTATCGCTGAAATGACTTGAAAATGACTTGAATTGATACGATTTCATTAAAAATAAGATGATTTTTATAAAGGCTTGTGTAATCAAAAAAGGAGCGTATATTTGCACCCGCTTAGCGCTGTAATGATTGGTTGTGAGGGCGGGAGTTCATTGATAAATACGGAAGAAGGGATCGAAAAAAAAACTTAAAAAAAGTTTTGGTGGTTAAAGAAAAAGGGTTGTATATTTGCATCCGCTTTGACAGCGATGTTCTTTGGAAGTAGCGTTTAAAATTAAGAAAAAAATATTTTTATTTTTTACTTGTGAGTTTTAAAAAGAGTTGTACATTTGCAACCGCTTTAAGAAAAACTTAAAACGCTCTTAAAATACTGATTAACTAGGAAATACCGCTTGGGGTTGTATTAAGGTTCGAGTCCTTTATTTCTATCGAAGGGATTTTTATCCCGGACTTTTAAATGAGTTCATTGACATATTGAATTGACAAACGACATTACTTGAAATTACTTTATTGTAATTTTAAGAAATGGAAGTGTAGAATTAAGAATTAAGACTAGAAAGTCGTCTTTTGAGCTTTAAACTTCTTATTTATATAAGAACGCAAACTTACGATTTGATTGTTACAAAATAATGAAACAACGATGAAGAGTTTGATCCTGGCTCAGGATGAACGCTAGCGGCAGGCTTAACACATGCAAGTCGAGGGGTAACAGAAGAAAGCTTGCTTTTTTGCTGACGACCGGCGCACGGGTGCGTAACGCGTATACAATCTACCTCTTACTGAGGGATAGCCCATGGAAACGTGGATTAATACCTCATAGTATTATTGATCGGCATCGATTAGTGATTAAAGGTTACGGTAAGAGATGAGTATGCGTCCTATTAGCTAGATGGTAAGGTAACGGCTTACCATGGCAACGATAGGTAGGGGTCCTGAGAGGGAGATCCCCCACACTGGTACTGAGACACGGACCAGACTCCTACGGGAGGCAGCAGTGAGGAATATTGGACAATGGGCGAGAGCCTGATCCAGCCATGCCGCGTGCAGGAAGACTGCCCTATGGGTTGTAAACTGCTTTTACAGAGGAAGAAACCCCTTTACGTGTAAAGGGCTGACGGTACTCTGCGAATAAGGATCGGCTAACTCCGTGCCAGCAGCCGCGGTAATACGGAGGATCCAAGCGTTATCCGGAATCATTGGGTTTAAAGGGTCCGTAGGCGGATTTATAAGTCAGTGGTGAAAGTCTTCCGCTTAACGGGAGAACTGCCATTGATACTGTAGATCTTGAATTATTATGAAGTGGTTAGAATGTGTAGTGTAGCGGTGAAATGCATAGATATTACACAGAATACCGATTGCGAAGGCAGATCACTAATAATATATTGACGCTGATGGACGAAAGCGTAGGTAGCGAACAGGATTAGATACCCTGGTAGTCTACGCCGTAAACGATGGTTACTAGCTGTCCGGCCTAATTGAGGGCTGGGTGGTTAAGCGAAAGTGATAAGTAACCCACCTGGGGAGTACGTTCGCAAGAATGAAACTCAAAGGAATTGACGGGGGCCCGCACAAGCGGTGGAGCATGTGGTTTAATTCGATGATACGCGAGGAACCTTACCAGGGCTTAAATGCAGTCTGACAGGGATGGAAACATCTTTTTCTTCGGACAGATTGCAAGGTGCTGCATGGTTGTCGTCAGCTCGTGCCGTGAGGTGTCAGGTTAAGTCCTATAACGAGCGCAACCCCTGTGGTTAGTTGCCAGCACGTAATGGTGGGAACTCTAGCCAGACTGCCGGTGCAAACCGTGAGGAAGGTGGGGATGACGTCAAATCATCACGGCCCTTACGTCCTGGGCCACACACGTGCTACAATGGTAGGGACAGAGAGCAGCCACTGGGCGACCAGGAGCGAATCTATAAACCCTATCACAGTTCGGATCGTAGTCTGCAACTCGACTACGTGAAGCTGGAATCGCTAGTAATCGCATATCAGCCATGATGCGGTGAATACGTTCCCGGGCCTTGTACACACCGCCCGTCAAGCCATGGAAGCTGGGGGTACCTGAAGTCCGTTACCGTAAGGAGCGGCCTAGGGTAAAACTGGTAACTGGGGCTAAGTCGTAACAAGGTAGCCGTACCGGAAGGTGCGGCTGGAACACCTCCTTTCTAGAGCAGAACCTTATTTTAATAAGGAACTGGCAATTAGATATAGGGAAGTTCAAAAGCAAGTCCTTTTGGTCTTGATTCTTAATTTGTCAATTTGATTATATGGACAGT